>NZ_QTQF01000053.1:0-42988 GCF_003854235.1 Burkholderia sp. Bp8998 | reverse complement strand
CGCCTGTTGCGCTCGCTCGCGAAGGGCGAGGCGATCACGCAGGACACGTCCACGCTCGAGAACCCGGCGATCCTCGAGCAGCTCGCCGAAGTGCGCTGATCGCGCCTGTTGCGCACGTTGCGCGCACGAGCCCCTGCGCGGCAATCCCGATTGCCCGCGCAGGGGCTTTTTGCTAAATAACGGCATGACCGTTCCGTCCCGTCCGGTGCCTGCCGCGCCGCCGCCCGTTCCCGAGCCGCTCGCGCGTGCCCATGCGCGCTATTGGCGTTTCAACGTCGCGCTGATTCTGGTGCTGATGGCGATCGGCTTCACGGTGTCGTTCGTCGTGCCGTTCTTCGCACCCGCGCTCGCGGGCATTCGCTTTGCCGGTTTCAGCCTGCCGTTCTATGTCGGCGCGCAGGGCGCGATTCTCGTCTATCTCGTGCTGATCGTCATCTACATCGGCCTGATGCAGCGCGCGGACCGCACGTTGCGGCGCGCGTACGACGAGCATGCCGCGCACGCGGACGATGTGCACCATGCCCGCTGATCCATGCTGACGCATCGACTGATTCGCGCGTACGCGCTCTACACGCTCGGCTTTCTCGGGTTCGTGCTGCTGCTGTGGCGGATCGAGCGCGCGACCGGCTCCGGCGTCTGGATCGGCTACGTGTTCCTGTTCGTGCCGATTGCCGTGTATGCGGTGATCGGGCTGCTGTCGCGCACGTCCGATCTCGTTGAATACTACGTGGCCGGGCGGCGCGTGCCGTCCGCGTTCAACGGGATGGCGACGGCGGCCGACTGGCTGTCGGCGGCGTCGTTCATCGGTCTCGCCGGCTCGCTCTACGCAACCGGCTACGACGCGCTCGCGTACGTGATGGGGTGGACCGGCGGGTTCTGCCTCGTCGCGTTCCTGCTCGCGCCGTATGTGCGCAAGCTCGCGCGTTACACGATTCCGGATTTTCTCGGCACGCGCTTTTCGAGCACCGCCGTGCGCGCGCTCGCGGCCGGCGCGGCGATCCTGTGCTCGTTCGTCTACCTGGTCGCACAGATCCAGGGGATCGGGCTGATCGCGACGCGCTTCATCGGCGTCGATTTCGCGATCGGGATCTTCTGCGGGCTCGCGGGCATTCTCGTGTGCTCGTTTCTCGGCGGGATGCGCGCGGTCACGTGGACGCAGGTCGCGCAGTACATCATCCTGATCAGCGCGATCCTGATCCCCGTGTCGCTGATCGCAATGAAGAACGGGCTCGGGCCAGTGCCGCAGTTCAACTACGGCAAGCTGATGGAGCGCGTGGCGGCGCGCGAGGCGCAGCTGCGCCTCGCGGCCGAGGAGCAGCAGGTGCGCGATGCGTACCGCCGGCAGGCCGCGGTCGTGCAGGCGCAGCTCGATCGCCTGCCCGCATCGTATGCGGACGCGCGCAGGCAACTCGTCGACCAGCTCGCGGACCTGCGGCGCCACAACGGGCCGCTGCGCGAGATCAACCAGCGCGAGCGCGAACTGGCCGACTTCCCGCGCGACCCGACGGCGGCGCGCGTGACCTGGACCCAGGCGCGCGACGACCTGCTGGCACGCGCCGAGCCGCCCGTACCGATGCACGAGCCGTTTCCCGCGGCGAACGACGACGATCGCAAGCCGCGCGAGCGGAATTTCCTCGCGCTGCTGCTGTGCCTGTCGCTCGGCACCGCGAGCCTGCCGCACATTCTCACGCGCTACAACACGACGACGTCGGTGGCGTCCGCACGGCGCTCGGTCGGGTGGACGCTGTTCTTCATCGCGCTGTTCTATCTGAGCGTGCCGGTGCTCGCCGTGATGATCAAGTACGAGATTCTCACCAACCTGGTCGGGCGGCCGATCGCCGAATTGCCCGCGTGGGTCACGCAGTGGCATCACTTCGAACCGGACCTGATCAGCGTGGTCGAGGTGATTCGCGACGGCATCGTCCACTGGTCGGAGATCCAGATGCAGCCGGACATGGTCGTGTTGGCCGCGCCGGAGATCGCGGGGCTGCCGTACGTCGTGTCGGGGCTGATCGCGGCCGGTGCGCTGGCCGCGGCGCTGTCGACCGCGGACGGGTTGCTGCTGACGATCGCGAATGCGTTGTCGCACGACGTCTATTACTGCATGGTCGCGCCGGATGCATCGAGCCAGCGGCGCGTGACGATCTCGAAGGTGCTGCTGCTCGGCGTCGCGCTGTTCGCGTCGTATGTCGCGTCGCTCAATACGGGGAAGATCCTGTTTCTGGTGGGGGCGGCGTTTTCGCTGGCGGCGTCCAGCTTCTTTCCGGTGCTCGTGCTTGGAGTGTTCTGGAAACGCACGACGACGCGCGGTGCGATCGCCGGGATGGTGACGGGGCTCGCGGTGTGCGTGTATTACATCGTGTCGACTTATCCGTATTTCACGCAACTGACGGGCTTCGCGGGGCGGGCGTGGTTCGGGATCGAACCGATCAGTTCAGGCGTGTTCGGCGTGCCGGCGGGGTTTGCGGTGGCGATCGTGGTCAGTCTGCTCGATCGGGAGCCGGATGAATACACGCGGGCGTTGGTGGATTACATTCGGCATCCGTGAGGGGGGCGGCGCGGGGAGGCCGGCGGAACGGCAGCATTGCCACGCACGCCGACGACAAGTCGCCGAATTCGTTACCTCGAATCCTGAACGGATATGACGCGCTCGACGATATGGGCGAAGGTCTGGACGGAGGGGCGGATGGCTTCGACATCGAGCGCGCCGAACCCCAACAGAAACCCGTCACGAAACTTGGGGTCGCCTTGATTGAACGTATGCAGCCGTCGAAGGTAAATGCCCTGTTCGAGAGAACGCGATATGGTCGTGTCGAAGTCGACCAGATCGCGAATCCTGACGGTCATATGCAGACCCACCGCGTTTCGCGACGTCTCGTGTGCATCGCCAAAACTCCGATCCAGGCATCGGAGCAATTCCGAATGTCTCGCACCGTAGATATCGCGCATCCGCCGAATGTGCTTCGCGAAATGTCCATCGGCAATGAAATCGGCCATCGCCGCTTGCAACGAAAGGTGCCCTGGCCTGTACAGACGTAACGAAGCGGCTGCAAAGGAATCGACCAGGTCGGGCGGAACGACCAAATAGCTGAGCCTCATGCCGGGATACATGACCTTGCTGAACGTTCCCATCAGAATGACCCGCCCGTTTTTGTCGGCGCCTTGGAGAGACGGAAGCGTGCGCTGGTCGTATCGGAATTCACTGTCGTAGTCGTCTTCCAGCACGAATGCGTCCCACCGTTCGGCAGCCTCGCACAGCTGGGCTCGCCGTTCATCCGACAATGTGACGCCCATCGGAAACTGGTGTGATGGCGTCGTCACGATCAGGCGGGGCCGACGCGCGCATCGTTCGATCTGTATGCCGTTGTGATCGACAGCAATAGCCTCCACATCCAGCCCGTTGGCGCGCAGCAGGATCGGCGTCGCCCAATGGCAAGGGTTTTCAACATAAGCCAGCTCGCCCGCATCGGCCAGAATGCGCGAGCACAGATCGATCGACTGATTGCTGCCCATGGTCACGATGATCTGTTCCGGAGTAGTTCGGACTGCTCGCGATACGCGCAAGTAATCGGACAGCGCGCGGCGCAACGGAAGATATCCCCCTGGATTGGAGTAGCCCATGAGATCCACGTGCTGCTCGCCGAGATAGCGATTCTGGATACGCCGCCATATCTGATAAGGAAAGCAAGTCGTATCGCAAACCCCGGGCACGAACGCGCCCTTGCGCTCCTGAATGCCGGCCGGAGCACGTATCAGTTGCTCCCCGCGTTCAGACAGCGTTCGTGCCGTCGATGCTCGAAGCGACGGCTTGGTCGATTGCGGCAGCGTGTCGGCGACAAGCGTGCCGCTCGTGGAGTCGGAACGAAGATAGCCGTCGGCCGAGAGTCTTTCATAAGCCGTGACGACGGTTATCCGGGAAACCTCGAGTGCCGCTGCGAGCGTTCGCGACGACGGCAAACGCGTTGCGGCCTTCAGCATGCCGTCGGATATCGCGTCTCGAATCGCGTTCGCGATCTGGATCTGCAGCGGTGCGGACCCGTCTCGACGAATGCGGCTGATCAGGAGGTCGGCGAGCAGCGAGTCAGCCATTGGACCTATCGAACTTTCTGAATTGGACTCATAGCATCACCACGGGAACACGTACTGTCAAGGCCAACCTCATTCCGCTTATTGGTGGTCCTATGCGAGTTTCTCTGCGTCTGAATATTCTTCAGTTGCATCGGGCAATAGGTCTGAGCATTGGCCTGTTCGTCGTCATGGTGGCGATGACGGGCGCGGGCATGCTGTTTCGTGCGCAGCTCGAACCGATCGTCTACCCCAGTCTGCTCAAGGTTCAGACGTGTCATGCGCGCCTGCCGCTCGATACGTTGATCGCCAATGCCCGCGCTTCCAATCCCGCAGCAGGCCAGCCAAAGCAACTCCGCATATACGACGACGCGGATTCCTGCACACGTATTCTTCTTGGCGACAACCGGTGGTACTACGTAAATCCATGCACCGGCAAAGTCCTCGGAAGCGAGGATCGTTACGGTGGCCTGTTCGGTGCGATGGCTGCTCTCCACAGTTTTCATTTCCTGAAGAATGGAAGCGTCGTCGCCGGATCGCTCGCGCTGACATTCGCGTTCGCCCTCGTCATCGGCGGCCTGGCGGTGTGGATTCCGGAGACGCTGCGCAAACGCAGGCGTGCCGACGCGACCTCGGTCAACCTTCCCGTTCGTGCGCGCCGGCTCAACCTGCACAAAACGCTCGGCGGCTATGTCAGCGTCATTCTGCTTGCGTGCGCGCTCACCGGCGCCCTGCAATCGTTCCAGTTCGTGAGCGACGCGCTCTACGCACTGACGGCCTCCATGCCTCCCACGCCGTCTCCCAAGCTGGCCGCGCAGTCCACTACGCCCGGTTTGTCGGTGGAGGAACTGTGGCGACGCGCACAGGCTCTGGTGCCGATGCCGGAATATGCCCGCATTCACTACCCGGCCAAGCCCGGGGATGCTTTCAACGTCGACCTAGTCGCACGCGGCGCACCGCATATCAATGCATTTTCCTATGCAAGTCTCGATACGAGAACGGGCAAGGTGTTGCGTTTCACTTCTTATTCCGATAACAGCCTAGGCGACCGAATTTACTTGACGGCGCTTGCGTTTCACTACGGATGGTTGAGCGGCGGGTTCTTGCAGATGCTGCAACTCATCGGCGTACTCTCGGTGCCGGTCCTGGCTTACATCGGCATCGGAAGCTATCTGCGCGGAAAGCGCAAACGACCCGAATCGGCGCTCGCATCGGCACCCGCGGCTCAACGGACGACGCTCACGTTGAAAGTGGCCAGGAAAACAGCCGAAGCGGAGGCCGTTCAATCGTTCGAACTTGTCGACCCGGCCGGAAAACCGCTGCCGCCATTTACGGCCGGCTCCCACATCGATGTTCATGTACCCGGTGGAAAGGTGCGTCAGTACTCGTTGTGCAATTCGTCGACGGACAGGCATCGGTATCTGATTGCCGTCATGCTGGCCGAATCGACGCGCGGCGGATCGAAGGCCATGCATGAACGGCTCGACGAAGGGGACTTGATCGAAGTCGGCATGCCTAGGAACTTCTTCCCGCTCGTGGAAACCGCGAAGCGCTCCGTGCTTGTCGCAGGCGGTATTGGTATCACGCCGATCCTGTGCATGTCGGAACACCTGGCTGATGTGGGGGCCGATTTCGACCTGCACTACTTTGCGCGCTCCGCGTCGCGCGCAGCCTTTGTCGAGCGCATCCGGCGTTCGACATTCGCGGATCATGCCTTCTTTCACTTCGCGCAAGACGAGCAACGGCAGCGGCTGGATCTGGCCGAGCTTTTCGACAGACACGATACCGAAACGCACCTGTATGTATGCGGTGGTGAGGCATTCATGAATGCGGTCATCAACACCGCCTTGGAAAAGGGGTGGAGCGAAAGCCGAGTACACCGGGAGTATTTCAGCGCAGAGCAGAGGGAATGTGACGGCAATGTCGAATTCGACGTCGTGATTGCAAGCACGGGCAAGACGATCCGCGTACCCGAAGACAAGACCGTCATGGTGGCTTTGGCCGATTGCGGAATCCATATCCCGGCGTCTTGCGAACAAGGCGTCTGCGGCACCTGCGTGACGCGCGTGCTGGACGGCGAACCGCAACATCGCGACTTGTTTCTTTCCGATGCCGAGAGAAAAAGAAACGACTTCTTCACGCCCTGTTGCTCGCGCGCCAATAGCCGGACGCTGGTACTCGATCTTTAAGTGCAACGACCGGCGGCGTCGACAAAAACCGTCAACAAATTTCTGATTGGACAAGCCGTTGGCGCGATCGAGGATCGTGCTCTCGGTTTGGCATGCGCTCGTCAAGCGCAGGTTCGAGCTATTCGCAGCGTTGCTGCGGCTGCACGGCGCATTGCCTTCGTGGCCAATGAGATCGACAGGAATCGCCCTTTTTTTCAACCACTGGATGGAGACACAAATGAAGATCCCCACAAAGCTGGCCGTCGTGGCAAGCCTGCTTGCAGGCATGGGCGCGGGCAGCCTCGCGCAGGCTCATGGCATCTGGTTCGCGCAGCGTTCGAACCAGTTGGCGTTGGTCTACGGCCTTGGCGCCGACGATCTGGACATGATCAAGCGGCAGTCCAAGGTGAAGAGCGTCACCGCCTACGACGAACAAGGCAAGGAGGTTTCCACGCAACTCACGGCCAGTGGGCCGCTACTCGTCGTGAATACCGACAACCAGCCGGCAATCGTTGCGGGCGTGTTGGACAACGGCCTGTGGAGCAAGACGACGGATGGCAAGTGGTACAACAAGGGCAAGGACGAAGTGCGCAACGCCGAGATCAGCTTGCATACGTTCAAGTACGCGGTGAACCTGCGTCGCCCTCTGCATGGGGCGATGCCGATACTGGCAGGGCAGAAGCTGCAGATCGTGCCGGTCGGCAATCAACTGCCGGATCGGCTGGGCCAGCCGCTCACGGTTCGGGTGCTGTACGACGGCAAGCCCGCAGCGGGCGCCGAGGTGCAGCCTGATCTTCTGAACGATCCGGACTCCGAACCGCTTAAGACGGGAGCCGACGGCCAAGTGACCATTCCGGTGCGCAACCAGGGTTTGAACGTCGTCGTTGCGAAATTCGACTCGCCGCCGTCGGAACCCGCGAAGACGAACAGCGACGAGCACGAGGCCACGCTGTCTTTCGTGCTGCCGCATCTGCCGGAGTGATCGACCGGGCCACCTTCTGCTGGTCGCAGGCAACCAGGATCGCCGGCGTTCTCGTCGTTCCCGAAAGCGCTGCTTGCCACGCGTGAAGGACATTGTTTCAACCTGTTTTTTATTCACCCACACCGCATTCACATGAAAAAGTCCTTGATTGCAGCGGTCCTGCTAGCCTCGGTCGCATGTACGGCACGTGCCCAGAGCAGCGTTACGCTCTACGGCTTGATTGACGTCGGGATGAACTATGCGAACAACATTGGCGGTCATAGCCAGTATTCGTTGGGCGCGGGCAATCTCGCCGGCGATCGCTGGGGGCTGCGCGGCACCGAGGATCTCGGCGGGGGCCTGAAAACGATTTTCGTGCTGGAAAACGGATTCAGTCTTGCGAACGGAAGGCTTGGCCAAGGGGGCGACGAATTCGGGCGCCATGCGTATGTCGGCCTGTCGTCATCGAAGATCGGTACCGTTACGTTCGGCCGTCAATATGATCCGATTACCGACCTGATCTACATGTTCGTCGCGGCTCAGACGTGGGCCGGATACGCGAGCGCCCATCCGGGCGATGTAGACAACACCGATGGCAGCAACCACATCAACAATGCGATCAAGTTCACCAGCGTGTCGTATGGTGGATTCACATTCGAGGGGGCTTACAGCTTCGGCGGTATCGCCGGAAAATTCAGCCAGAATCAGATCTGGTCGGTCGCGGCGAACTATGTTCGGGGGCCGCTCACGCTTGGGGCCGCCTTCGCCGATGCACGGGATCCCAACTTCTCTTACTTCGGCAACAACGCGGCTTCAAGCGCTACCGGGTCCAATATGGCCGCAAGTCGTGTGTATTCGGGCTATGCGTCCGCGAAAAGACAGCAGATTTTCGTCGCGGGCGCTTCTTACGTCGTCGGTGCCGCGACCCTCGCTGTCGACTACAGCAACACGCAGTTCAAGGATATCGGTGCGTTGCCGGGGCTCCCGGCAACAGGCGCGGGCGGCGATGCACGATTCCACGACATTGAAGTCAACGTCCTCTATCGCCTCACGCCTGCACTCCAGGTGGGCGTTGGCTATAACTTCTTGAAAGGTTATGGCGTCAACGGCGCGACTTACAATCAAGGCGCGATTGGCATCGATTACTTCCTGTCGAAGCGGACGGATCTATACGCAAATGCTGTTTACCAGCACGCGTCGGGCACGGATTCGACTGGTGGGAGAGCAGTCGCCAACCTCAACGGCCTGACGGCCTCCACCACCCAGAGTCAAGCGGAAGTCGTTCTCGGCATTCGACATCGCTTTTAGCAATCTGCGTTCGAGGACTGAAACCGATTCGCGCCTCGCGGGCACGTTACGAGTTCGTGAACCGGAAAACAAAAAACCCCGCAAATCATTGATTTTGCGGGGTTTTTGCCGAGAATTCTGGCGGAGAGAGGGGGATTCGAACCCCCGATAGGCGATTAACCTATACACGCTTTCCAGGCGTGCGACTTAAACCACTCATCCATCTCTCCGGAAGACCGAGAGTATAGCAAACTCTGGTGGCCGCCCGCCACTTCCTTCGACGATCGGCCGGAGGCAGCCGGAAATCGGGCCGCCGAGGCCGGTACGGTGCGCCTTCACCCGCATCGGAAATCCTTCGCGAGACCAATCGATCTGCTCGCGCGCTGCCCACCTGATGAGAGTCGTGCTGCCGGCGGCGCGGGGCGCACGGCCGCACCGTCAAGCGAACGACACGGCCACACGCGCTTCGGCGCGCCGGGGCGCGTGTCGAGCCAGACGGCTTCGCGCACGTTACCGCGAGTCTGCTATCTTCCCGGGCATCTCATCGCTCTCCCGCCGATTCCCCATGACTGACCGCATCGTCGCCGCATTCGATTTCGACGGCACCATCACGACCACCGATAGCTTCCGTCATTTCGTCCGCTACGCGGTCGGCACGCCGCGCTTCGCGTGGGCCGGGCTGCGCGCGCTGCCGTGGATCGTCGCGATGAAAGCCGGGCTGCTGTCGCGCGGCGACGCGAAAGCGAAGTTCGCGTGGTTTGCGTTCGGACCGATCCGCGAGGACGCGCTCGATGCGGTGGCGCTGCGGTTCGTCGACAGCTATCTGCCAAACCTCGTACGTCCGGACATGCTGGAACGGGTGCGCGAGCATCGCGCGCGCGGACACGAAGTCGTGCTGGTCAGCGCGTCGCCGTCGCTGTATCTGGAGAAGTGGGCGAAGACGGCGGGCATCGACACGGTGCTCGCGACGCGCCTCGCATTCGAGCGCGACACGTTCACCGGGAGGCTGAGCGGCGAGAACTGCTGGGGTCCGCAGAAGGTCGTGCGCTTGCGCGGCTGGTGGGGAAATCGGGCGCCGGGGAAACTGTTCGCGTACGGCGACAGTCGTGGCGACAAGGAAATGGCCGCGCTCGCGAACTGGGCGTGGATCCGCGGGCAGGGGCCGATGCCGCCGATCGGCGACTGACGGATTGACCCGGCACGCGGGTCACCACTATGCGTCGGCCCGTCGCACGCCGTGCACACCGCGTGCCGGACGATACGCGCCCCAGCGATTCGCCCGCCTGAACGTGCCGACATCGTTGAACCGCACGCCGACCTCACGCAGCGCCGCATGCGCGGGGCGCGCGGTCAGCTGCCGGATGTAGAACGGATCGCGCACGACGAAGTGATGGATCGCGTGGGTGCTGCCGAAGTTGAAGCAGAACAGCTGGAACGGCAGCATCCACCACGGGTTGAGCACCTGGGTCTGCTGGATCACGTTGTGCGAATCGATGTCGCCGAAGTAATGCATGTTCGAGCTGACGAAGTTGATGCAGAAGCTGCGCACGAAGTTCGGCCCGAGCCATACGACCGCAAGGAAATCGACGACGTGCATCACGCGCTCGACGACAGTCGGCACGGTCACTGCGTAGCCGAATGCATGCAGCGCGAACAGGACGGCGTGATAGACGATGAACGCGTGCCACAGCGCGTAGTACGCGTGACCGATCGGCATGTAGGACGACACCTGCTCGACGCGCAATTGCGCACGTTCAGCCGCATCCTGCACCGGCTGCGCGGCGACGTACTGCTTGACCTTTCGGCGCATCGCATCCGGCCGCAGCACGACGGCGAGCATCCCGTCCGCGATCATCAGCAGCCGCTTCACGCCCCAGCGCTCGCCGTTGGTGATGCCGAATTCCTCGAGATCCGATTCGCCGCCCGATACCTTGTGGTGATGCAGGTGCATGCGCCGGCGCGTCCACGGGTTGATCGTGCCCGGCCGCGTGAGCCAGCACAGCGCCATCATCAGGTGATAGGCCCACGGCGTCTTCCTGAAGTACATTAGATGGATCAGGTCGTGCTCGAGTTCGTGGATCAGCGACGTGACGAACGCGGCGAGCGGCAGCGCGACGTACCACGCGATCGCGCCGCGCGCATACAGCCACGCGATCGCGAGCATCGCGCTCACCGACACGGCCATCACGGTCGCGCCGACGAGGTTCTGGTTGTCGAGCAGCGGAAAGCGCACGCGGATCGCGTCGCTCGCGGCGTTGACCTCGCGGCGGACATACGCGACCTTGTCGGCGTCGTGGCGAAAGACGGTGCGTGCAGGTTGGCTCATCGACGGGAATCCGTGAGGAAAGAATGGGGCGCAATGCCGATGCGACAAGCATAGGCGAGCGCCGTTGCGCACGCGAGGGCCGCCGGTGCCAATGATGGTGTCAATTTGGGCCACGATGGCCGGCGCATCGGCGCCCGATGCGGCCTCGTATGGCTAGAGTGCCACCGTGGTGTCATTGCGGGCCAGCGACGCTACAATCCGCCGAAACCGCTCCGGAGTCCGCCGCATGGCCCTGTCCGTTCCGGATGCCGCGCGCCAGCTGAACAAGGCGACGGTATCGTCCGCGTATGCGCTGTTCATGCTGATGCTCGCCGAGGAGCGCGGCATCGATGGCGGCCGCATTCTCGCCGGCTCGGGCGTCGAGCGCGACCGGCTCGCCCAGCCCGATGCGCGCATCACGCCGCTGCAGCAGGCCGCGATCGTGTTCAACCTGCTCGACGCGACGAACGATCCGTCGATCGCGATCGAGATCGGCCTGCGCAGCAGTCTGACGAAATCCGGGCTGATCGGTTTCGGGCTGATGAGCTGTGCGACGCTCGGCGAGGCGATCGCGCTCGGCATCCGTTACCTGCCGACGCGCGTGCCGTTCTTTTCGGTGCGGCTCGCGCAGCTCGACGGGATCGTCGACATCGACGTGCTGGAGGCGTTTCCGCTCGGGCGGCTGCGCCAGTTCGCGGTGGAAAACTTCCTGGTCGAGACGGCGATCCTGTTCAACTCGCTGCTCGATCCCGCGCCGGGGCGCACGCTGCAGTCGCGTGCGGAGCTGCATTTCGAATGGCCGGAGCCGCCGTGGTTCGAGCGCTATCGTGCGCGGCTGCCGCGCTGTCATTTCGATGCGAGCGCGAACCGCATCCGCTGCGATGCCGCGCTGCTCGACGAGCCGATCGGCACCGCGAATGCGCAGACGGCGCAGATGATCGTCCAGCAATGCGAGGCGGAGCTCGCGCGGCTCGGCTATGCGGAGAGCATTGTCGAGCGCGTGCGCAACCTGCTGATCTGCGGCGAGACCGGCTATCCGTCGGTCGACGAGGTTGCGCGCGAACTCCATGTGTCGGCGCGGACGTTGAAGCGCAAGCTCGCGGAATTCGGCGCGACCTATTCGGTGCTGCTCGACGAGATCCGGCTGCGCGATGCGCTTCGCCTGCTCGAGGGCACGCGCCTGCCGGTCGACGAGATCGCGGCGCGGGTCGGCTACACCGACCGCGCGAACTTCACGCGAGCGTTCAAGCGCTGGACCGGCGTCGCGCCGAGCGGGCGGCGCTGACGGCGCGCCGGGCGGCGCGGGCCGGTGCCGCCCGTGCGCCGCGGTGTCGATCCAGCGATCCAGCGGTCATGCGGCCGATCAGACGATCGCAACCCAGTTCGCCCCGCGGCCGCCCGGCACGCGCGCGTGCAATGCCAGCGTGCCGTCGTCGGGCGCGATCGCGTAGACCGACACGTATTCCGACTGCTCGCCGCACGCGACGAGCCAGCGTCCCGACGGATCGATCGCGAAGCCGCGCGGCTGCGTTTCGGTGGCCGTCGCGTGCGCGGGTTCGAAGCTGCCGTGCGCATCGCGGCGATAGCAGAGCAACTGGCTCGACGTGCGTTCGCCGACATACGCGAAGCGCTCGTCGGGCGTGAGGTGGAGATCGGCAGCCCACACGGCGGGTTCGGTCGGCGCGGGCGGGCGCGCATGGCCGTGCGCGAGCTCCGCGATGGCCGGGTGGCGCGCGCTGATCCGTGCGTCGCCGAGGCGGCCGCTGTCGGCGTCGCGTGCGAAGGTCGCGAGCGTGGCCTGGAACTCGCTGACCGCGACGAGCGCACGGCCGTCGCGCGCGAAGCGCAGGTGACGCGGCCCGAAGCCGCCCGGCACGCGCGTTTCGCCGTGTTCGCGTGCACGCGGGCCGCCGGCATCCTCGATGAGCGCGAACGTGAAGATCCGGTCGGAGCCGAGCGAGCTGACATACGCGAACCGGTTGTCCGGCGACACGATGACCGCATGCGCGTTCGCGATGCCGTGCGCGACCTGCAGCGGCGCACCGTCGCCGTCGCGCATGCGCGCGGCGTCGTAGAGACTCAGCGAGTTGCCGCCGTACGACGCGCCGAGCAGCCAACGGCCGCTGAGGTCGAGCGACAGGTACGCATGGCTCGCGTCGATCGCGGTCGAGCCGATGCGTGCGAGCGCGCCGGTACTCGTTGCCACGCGGAACGCGACGATCGTCGGCTGCTCGCCGCGCGTCGCGACGTACAGCCGCGCGCGATCGGGCTGCACGGCGATGGGCATCGTGATGTCGCCGGCCGGGTAGCGCGCGAGCGGTGCGAGCGCGCCGTCGGACGCGAGCGAGAACGTGGCGAGGTCGCCGTCGGCGGCATTCGAGACGACGACGGTCAGGCGGTCAGTGTTCGGCATGGCGGAGCATGGCGGTGTTCGTGAAAGGCTCGTCGGCCGGCAGCCCGCGCGGCGGATCGCTGCGATGGTGCGTGCGGGCGAACAGCGCGGCGACCGCGGCGACGAGGGATGCGATCGCGAGCGCATACAGGCCGCCGGTGATCGAACCCGTATGTTGCTTCAGATAGCCGAATGCCGTCGGCGCGACGAAGCCGCCGAGGTTGCCGACCGAGTTGATCAGCGCGATCACGGCCGCGGCCACGCGCGTGTCGAGATAGCCCTGCGGGATCGGCCAGAACAGCGACGACGCGGCCTTGAAGCCGAGCGCGGCGAAGCAGATCGACGCGAACGACCAGACGGGATCGTGCGAGGTCGACGCGAACAGCCCGCACGCGGCGAGCACGAGCGCGAACGACAGCCAGCGCTGCGGATGCTTCCACTTCGCGGACAGCACCGCGAAACCGTACATCGCGCCGATCGCGATCATCCACGGAATCGTGTTGTAGAGGCCGACCTGGAAGTCGGTGAGGCCGCCCATCTTGCGGATGATCGTCGGCAGCCAGAAGGTGGCCGCGTAGATCGTCAGCTGGATCGCGAAATACAGGAAGCAGAACAGCATGATCTGCGGGTCGCGCAGCAGCGTGGCGGCCGAAACGTGCACCTTCGAGCGCACGTCGCGCGACGCACGCTCTTCATCGAGTGCGTTCCGGAGCGCCGCGCGTTCGTCGGCGGTGAGCCACGTCGCGTCGCGGATGTGCGACTTCAGCAGGAGCCAGCTCGCGCCGCACAGCGCGACCGAGAACATCCCTTCGATCAGGAACATCCACTGCCAGCCCTGCAGGCCGAAGCCGTGGATCGACAGCAGCGCGCCGGTGACGGGCCCGGACAGCACCGACGCCAACGCGGACCCGCCGAGGAAGATCGCCATCGCCTTGCCGCGTTCCTGCGGCGGCAGCCATTGCGACAGGTACAGCACGACGCCGGGGAAAAAGCCGGCCTCGGCCGCGCCGAGCAGGAAACGCAGCACGTAGAACGACGTGTCGTTCCACACGAACGCCATCGCGGCGGCGACGATGCCCCACGTCGCCATGATCCGCGCGAGCCAGATACGCGCGCCGTAGCGCTGCATCAGCAGGTTCGACGGCACTTCGAACAGCGCGTAGCCGACGAAGAACAGGCCGGCGCCGAGCCCGTACGCGGCCGCGCCGATTCCGATCGACGCTTCGAGGTGGCGGTCGACGAAGCCGACGTTCACGCGATCGATGTAGTTCGCGATGAACATGATCAGCACGAGCGGCAGCACGTGCCATTTCACTTTCGAGACGGCGGACGCGAGCGGGTCGCGGCCGGGCAGGGCGGGCGAAGTCAAGGGGAGTCTCCGGTCGGGCGGCGAACGGGGCGGCGGCCCGCGTTGGCGTCGGGTGGTGATCTATGTAGTATGTCGTCGTATGACATGGTACGCTTGAGATTCCAGCGTGACGTCGCGGGTTTACCCGGGATATGCCCAAATATTGGGGAATATCAGGAGACTGCCGTCATGTCCAATCACATCTGATGACGTATGACATGCGCTGCGCGGCGAGGCGTCGCCCCAAGGGCGCGGCCCGCTACGCCATCGACACGACGCTGTTCAGCAGCATCTTCACGAGCACCGCCTGCCGCGTCGCGCCCGTCTTCGCAAAGATTCCGCGCAGGTGCGCGCGGGCGGTGTTCTTCGTGATGCCGGTCGCGGCGGCCGCTTCGTCGAGCGTCAGGCCGTCGACGAGCCGCAGCGCGATCTCGGTTTCCATCGGCGTGAGGCGAAACAGCCGGTGCAGCATGTCGCGCGACGTCTGCGGCGACGACGCCGGATCGCGGACGAACACCGCGACGGCCGGCCGGTGCTGGCGATCCTCCGCGCCGCGATAGGGCGCGAGCGGGCGCAGCAGCACGTTCAACGGCATCGCGCCGCCGGGGCGCGACAGCGTGGTGGCCTCGATGCGCGCGAGCGCGCCTGCACGGAAATGTTCGAGCGCGGCCTGCAGCGCCCTCTGCAGCCGGCGCTCGTCGAGCGGGCAGGACGCATGGAGCCGCGCCTGGCGCAGGCAAAGACCGTCCTGCTGCTCGATCAGCCGTTCGGCGATGCGGTTGTGCTTGATCACGCGGCCGTCCTCGTCGAGGATCGCGGTGCCGACGTCGAGCCGGTCGACGGTGCCCGCGTACAGTGCGCGCTCGGCATCGAGCACGTCGAGCGCCGCATGCAGCTCGACCGCGCGCTGCAGATGCGGCAGCAGCGTCGCGACCTGCGCGCGTTCGACCGGGTCGAAGTCGCGGGCGCGATGAGCACGGCTCACGAAGAACGCGCACTCGACGCCGTGCTCGCCGCGCAGGTTCGCGCCGAGGATGAAGCGCAGGTCGAGCGGCTGCAGGTACTGCCGGTAGAAATCGTGCGCGCACCACCGGGTGGCGCCTAACAGCCCGTCGGCCGTGAACACCTGGCCGGGCGGCTGGTCGAGAAACGGGCATAGCGCGTAGAACTGCTCGCTGTACGACGGCTCGCCGGGCAGCAGCGGGCCGTGGGCCGATGCGTTGATGATGAGCCCGCGCCGCGAGCCGCCGGGGTTGCGCAGCACGAGCGTCGTGAAGCTCGCGTCGAGCCGCACGCGGATCGCTTCGAGAAAGCCCGCCCACGGCGTCGTTTCGGACGGACCCTGATAGACGAGCCCGAGCCACGCGCTGAGTTCGCGGGCCGTCCACGCCGCGTCGTCGAAACCGTCGTGCGCGGCCGTATCGTGGGGCGCCAGCGCGATCCGCATGCTCGTGTTCTCCTGGGTCGGGGTGAATGCTGCCGACCCAGCATACCGACCGGCCAGCGGCTCGCGTCATCCGAACGGAGTAGACGACGCGGGCCGTGGCCATGCGACGGTGCTTGTGCTGCCCGAGCGTGCATATGCCGCTGACGTCGCTTATGCCGCGCGCTCGCGCAGCAGGTACGCGACGATGCGTTCCGCCGCCGCTTCCGGCGACTCGGCCACCGTATCGATGCGCAGCTCGGGCCGCGCGGGCGGCTCGTACGGCGAGTCGATGCCCGTGAAGTGCTTCAGCTCGCCCCGGCGTGCCTTCTTGTACAGGCCCTTCGGGTCGCGTTCCTCGGCGATCGCGAGCGGCGTGTCGACGAACACTTCGACGAACTCGTCGGGGCCGGCCAGCGCGCGCGCCATGTCGCGTTCCGCGCGGAACGGCGAGATGAACGACACGAGCGTGACGAGCCCGGCATCGAGCATCAGCCGCGCGACCTCGGCCACGCGCCGGATGTTCTCCACGCGATCGGCCTCGGTGAAGCCGAGATCGCGGTTGAGCCCGTGCCGCACGTTGTCGCCGTCGAGCAGGTAGGTGTGCTTGCCGAGCGCATGCAGTCGACGCTCGACGAGGTTCGCGATCGTCGACTTGCCCGCGCCGGACAGTCCGGTCAGCCACACGATGCGCGGCGTCTGCGCCTTATGCACCGCGCGCGCGTCGCGGTCGACGTCGACCGCCTGCCAGTGCACGTTGTGCGCGCGGCGAAGCGCGAAGTGCAGCATCCCGGCGCCGACCGTGTCGTTGGTGAAGCGGTCGATCACGATGAAGCCGCCGGTGTGGCGGTTCCGCTCGTACGGATCGAACGCGACGGGCCGGTCGAAGCTCAGGTTGCACACGCCGATCTCGTTCAGCGCGAGCGTGCGCGCGGCGAGGTGCTCGCGCGTGTTCACGTCGATCTTGTACTTCGGCGTCGCGCAGGTCGCACCGACCGTCTGGGTGCCGAGCTTCACGAGATACGGCCGGCCCGGCAGCAGCGGTTCGTCGTGCATCCACACGAGCGTTGCCTCGAACTGGTCGGCCACCTCGGGCGGCGCGTCGGCACGCGCGATCATGTCGCCGCGGCTGATGTCGATCTCGTCGGCGAGCGTGAGCGTCACCGCTTCGCCGGCGCGCGCGACGCCGGCTTCGCCGGCCGGCGTGATCACCGACGCGACGCGGCTCTCCTTGCCGGACGGCAGCACGCGCACCCGTTCGCCGACGCGAACCTCGCCCGACGCGATGCTGCCGGCATAGCCGCGGAAGTTCAGGTGCGGCCGGTTGACCCATTGCACGGGCAGGCGGAACGGTTCGTCGCGAGTCACGCGCTCGACGAGCGGCAGCGTGTCGAGATGCTGCATCAGCGTGGGGCCCGCGTACCACGGCATCCGCGCGCTCGCCGCGATCACGTTGTCGCCGCGCAGCGCGGACATCGGAATGCTGACGATCTCCTCGAGACCGAGCTCGGCCGCGAACGCGCGATAGTCGGCGTCGATGCACTCGAATACCGCGCGGTCGTGGTCGACCAGGTCCATCTTGTTGATCGCGAGCACGACGCGCTTGATGCCGATCAGCGCGACGAGATGGCTGTGGCGGCGCGTCTGCGTGAGCACGCCCTTGCGCGCGTCGATCAGGATCACCGCGAGATCGGCGGTCGACGCGCCGGTGATCATGTTGCGCGTGTACTGCTCGTGGCCGGGCGTATCGGCGACGATGAACTTGCGTCGCGCGGTCGCGAAGAAGCGGTACGCGACGTCGATCGTGATGCCCTGTTCGCGCTCGGCCGACAGGCCGTCGACGAGCAGCGCGAAATCGAGTTCGCCGCCTTGCGTGCCGACTTTCTTCGAATCGGCCTCGAGCTGGATCAGCTGGTCGTCGAACAGCAGGTTCGATTCGTAGAGCAGGCGGCCGATCAGCGTGCTCTTGCCGTCGTCGACGCTGCCGCAGGTGATGAAGCGCAGCAGGTCCTTTGTCTGCGCATCGTCGGTGTGCATGTCGGCAGACGCGTGCGCGAGCGTGTCGGGCGCGGTGAGAACGTGTGTCATCAGAAATATCCCTCCTGTTTCTTCCTTTCCATCGAACCGGCCGAATCGCTGTCGATCAGGCGTCCCTGGCGCTCGGACGTGCGCGTGTCGCGCATCTCCTGCAGGATGTCGTCGAGCGAGCTCGCATCGCTGTCGATCGCACCCGTCAGCGGATAGCAGCCGAGCGTGCGAAAGCGCACCTTGCGCAGCTGCGGCACTTCGCCTTCGCGCAGCGGCAGGCGTGCGTCGTCGACCATGATCAGCGCGCCGTCGCGCTCGACCACGGGCCGCGCCTTCGCGTAGTAGAGCGGCACGATCGGAATGTCGTGCAGCCGGATGTACTGCCAGATGTCGAGCTCGGTCCAGTTGCAAATCGGGAACACGCGCAGGCTTTCGCCCTTGCGCTTGCGCGCGTTGTACAGCGACCAGAGTTCGGGGCGCTGGCGCTTCGGGTCCCAGCGGTGCTGCTCCGAGCGCAGCGACACGATGCGCTCCTTCGCGCGCGATTTCTCCTCGTCGCGGCGCGCGCCGCCGAACGCGGCGTCGAAGCCGTAGTGGTCGAGCGCCTGCTTGAGGCCCTGGGTCTTCCACACGTCGGTATGCACGGCCGAGCCGTGCGTGAACGGATTGATGTCGTTCGACACGCCATCCGGGTTCACGTGCACGCGCAGGTCGAGGCCGAGGCGCTCGGCCGTCTCGTCGCGAAACGCGATCATCTCGCGGAACTTCCACGTCGTGTCGACGTGCAGCAGCGGAAAGGGCGGCTTCGCCGGGTAGAACGCCTTCATCGCGAGATGCAGCATGACCGAGCTGTCCTTGCCGATCGAATAGAGCATCACCGGGTTTTCGCTTTCCGCGACCACCTCGCGCATGATGTGGATGCTCTCGGCCTCCAGTCGCTCCAAGTGGGTCAACATCGTTCGTCTCCTTGTTTCATGCCGGCGCCGCGCGACATGTGCGGCGTTTCGTGCATGACGCCAACGGTATCGAGCGAGGGCGGTCCGATTCTTCGTCCGGGTGGACTAGGGCCTGTTCACGCTAATAACGGGCCAGCCCCACGAATGAATTTTCCAAAACAGGGGAACGTGCCTTTCCGCCCGCATTGCGGCGTCGTTCGTCGTTGCAATAGCTACGGCTATTGCGCCTCCTCTCTCCTTGCCCTGCGGGCGGAAAGGCACGTTCGCAAGCCCGTTATTAGCGTGAACAGGCCCTAAACCGCGGCTCGGCCGCGCAGCGGATCTTTCCTTAGTCCGCCCGGACGAAGTGGCGCGTGGCGCGCTCGCTTAAGGTGAGCGCTCGACCATCGGCGGAGACGACACATGACGGACGACACACGTGCCACGCTTTTGCTTTCGGGCCAGACCTGGGCCGATTTCTGCGACACCCTGAAACGCAGCGGACAGCAGATCCTGCGCGCCGAGGCGCCGGACGATCCGCTTACGCGCACGGAAGGGTTCCGCTACCTGAGCCGGCTGATGCGCATCGCGCTCGAGATGCACGTCGAGTTCGCGGACGGCGCGTGGCCCGGCTTCTTCTCGCCGTCGCACGAGACCGCGAAGATCGGCGCCGACAATCCCGACAACCTGTACCAGTACGCGCGCCTCGACGGCCGCTGCGCATATCGCGTGACGGGGCGGCGCGGCACGGTCGCGTACCTGAGCTTCGGTACGCAGAAGGGCGGCTACGAGACGGACGGCAAGATGCTGCAGACGGGATTTCTCGACGCGAAGCAGCTCGAGATCGCGCCGGACGGCAGCTTCGAGATCGTGCTGAGCGAAACGCCGCGCGCGGGCAACTGGGTGCGCATGGAGCCCGGCACGAACGCGCTGCTGGTGCGCCAGACCTTCCTTGACCGGCGTGCGGAGACGCCCGCGCAACTGAGGATCGAGCGCATCGGCGCGCGCGATCGCCCGGCGCCGCTCGACCCGCTCGTGCTGCAGGGCGGCCTCACGCGCGCCGCGCGGTTCGTCGAGCAGACGTCGAAGCTGTTCGCCGACTGGGCCGCGAGCTACGGGGCGCACGTGAACGCGCTGCCGCCCGCGGACCAGGCGCTGTGCCAGTCGGTCGGCGGCGATCCGAACATCTACTACTACCACTCGTGCTGGTCGCTCGCCGACGACGAGGCGCTCGTGATCGACGTCGACACGGTGCCCGACTGCGACTTCTGGAACGTGCAGCTCAACAACTACTGGATGGAGTCGCTCGACTACCGGCACTTCGACATCTGCGTGAACAAGCACGGCGCGCGGCTGAATGCCGACGGCGGCGTGACGGTGGTGGTCGCCGCGTCGCGGCCGCGCGACACGAACTGGCTCGATACGGCCGGGCATCGCACCGGCACGATCTGCTGGCGCTGGGTCGGCGCCGCGTTGCCGGTCCATCCGCGCACGCGCGTCGTCAAGCTCGCGACGCTGAAGGAGGCTGCATGAACGCGCCGCTCGACCGGATCCGCACGCAGCTCGATGCCGACGGGCTGATTGCAGAGGCGATATCGCGCACGGGCGGCCTCACCGCGTTCGGCGACGGCCCGTATCGCGAGGCGCTCGACGTGATGTGCGCAGCGCTGATCGATGAAGCGAAGCTGTCCGCGCGCGGGGCGGAGATGATGCGTGAAAAGCTGGTCGGCCAGCTCGTGAACCGGCTCGTCGTCGAGGACTACTGCCGCCGTCATCCGGAGATCGCCGACATCGAGATCGACGACCCGCTCGTGATCGTCGGGCTGCCGCGCACCGGCACGACGCTGCTGCAGCGGCTGCTTGCCGTCGATCCGCGTTTCCATTCGGCCGCGTGGTGGGAAACGCGCTATCCGGCGCCGCTCGCCGGCGAGACGCTCGACGCGCCGGCCGTGCGCATCGCGCGCGCGCAGGCCGAGGTCGCGACGATGATCGACTGCATTCCGCAGATCCTGACGATCCATCCGCTCGACGCGATGCTCGCCGACGAGGAGTTCATGCTGATGGAGCATTCGTTCGTGTGCGCGATGGATTCGTACGCGAACGTGCCGACCTATACGGCGTGGCTCGCGAAGCAGGACCTGACGCCGGTCTACACGTACCTGAAGCGGATGCTGCAGTTCCTGCAGTGGCAGAAGGCGCAACGCGGCGTCGCCCCGGCCGAGCGCTGGCTGCTGAAGACGCCGCAGCACCTGCACGCGCTCGATGTGCTGTGCCGCGTGTTCCCGCGCGCGCAGGTCGTGCTCACGCACCGCGACCCGGCGCAGACGATTCCGTCGATGGCGAGCATGGCGCACACGCTGTGGCAGATGTACGCGGACGACCCGGACCCGCTCGCCGTCGGCGCGCAGTGGAACGCAGGGATGGCGCGCGCGATCGGCGCGGCGATGACGGCGCGCGACGCACTGCCCACGGCGCGCTTTCTCGACGTGCGTTTCGAGGACACGGTGTCGAATCCGCTCGGCGTCGCGCAGGCCGTGTACCGCTTCGCGGGGATGCCGCTCGATGCACGGCAGCGCGCGGCGATGGCGGACTGGATGGCGCGCAACGGCCGCGACAAGCGTGCAGCACATGACTATTCGATTGCGCGCTTCGGCTTCACAGATGCGCAACTGGCGCACGACTTCGCCGCGTATCGCGCGCGGCACCTGCGGGCGGCCGGCTGACCGCGCGCCCGAGAGACGAACGACAACCAGGAGACAACTCATGTTGCTGAAGGACAAGATCGTCGTGATTTCCGGGATCGGGCCGGGGCTCGGCGTGAAGCTCGCCGTCGAGGCGGCACGCGAGGGCGCGCGCGGCGTGGTCGTCGCGGCACGCACGATGGAAAAGCTCGACGATGCGGAGGCACGGATCCGCGAACTCGGCGTCGCGTGCGACGTGCTGAAGGTGCGAACCGACATCGCCGAGCGCGCGCAGTGCCGGCAGCTCGCGACGCAGGCGGTCGAGTGCTTCGGCCGGATCGACGCGCTCGTGAACAGCGCGTTCGTGCACGGCACGTTTCCGGAGGCCGTCGAGGACGCCGATCTCGACGGCTGGCGTGCGGTGTTCGACACCAACGTGTTCGGCACGATGACGCTCACGCAGGAAGTCGTGCCGCACATGAAGCGGCAGAAGCGCGGCGCGATCGTGATGATCAACACGCAGGCGACCCGCAAGCCGTTTGCAGGGGAATCGGGCTACGCTGTATCGAAGGGCGCGCTCGCCGTTGCGGCAAAATACCTGGCGCGCGAGCTCGGCGTGCACGGGATTCGCGCGAACAGCATTCACATGGGCTGGATGTGGGGCGTGCCGACGCAGGCGTATTTCCGGCAGGCGGCCGCCGAGTACGGGATGACGGAGCAGGAGATCATTGCGCCGATCGCGTCGAACATCGCGCTCGCGAAACTGCCGACCGACGACGACTGCGCGCGCGCGGCGCTGTTTCTCGCGTCGGATTACGCGAACGCGGTGACCGGCGCGACGCTGGATGCGAACGGCGGCGATTTCATGCCCTGAGGACGGAGCAACGGATCATGCAGGAAAAACAACAGGGACGGTATTTCTTCGCGTTCAACGGCGACGCGGACGGCCTGTGCGCGCTGCAGCAACTGCGGCTCGCGGAGGGCGAACGCGGCACGCTCGTGACGGGCGTGAAGCGGGACATCAAGCTGCTCGAGCGAATCGATGCGCGCGCCGGCGATCGCGTGACCGTGCTCGACGTGTCGCACGACCAAAACCGCGACGCATGCGCGCGGCTGCTGCGCGACGGCGCGGCGGTCCGCTATTTCGACCATCACTTCGCGGGTGAGCTGCCCGGCGATCCGCGTTTCGACGCGTACATCGACACGGCCGCCGACGTCTGCACGAGCGCGCTCGTGAACCGCCATCTCGGCGGCCGGCATGTGCGCTGGGCGATCGTCGCGGCGTTCGGCGACGAACTGCCGGCACTCGGCGACGCGCTCGCGCGCGAATACGGGCTCGGCGAAGTCGAACGCTGCACGCTCGCCGAACTCGGGCTCTACCTGAACTACAACGCATACGGCGACTGCGTCGGCGATCTGCATTACGATCCGGCGGCGCTGGCCGACGCGATGCTGCCGTGCGTCGATCCGCTCGACTTCGTGCGCGGCACCCCGGTGTTCGCCGCGCTGCGCGACGGCTATCGCGACGACATGGCGCGGGCATGCGCGCTCGTGCCGCTGCGCGACGTGCCGGGCGCGACGCTGATCAGGATGCCGGATCAGCCGTGGGCGCGGCGCGCGACGGGGATGCTCGCGAACGAACGGATGCGCAATGCGCCGCATGCGGCGCTCGCGGTGCTGTCGCCGCGCGCGCAGGGCGGGCTCGTGGTCAGCGTGCGCGTGCCCGACGGCCGGCCGCTCGGCGCCGACGAATTCTGTCGCGGCTTCCCGACCGGCGGCGGGCGCAAGCGCGCGGGCGGCATCAACCATCTGCCGGAAACCGAGTTCGACGCGTTCGCCGAGCGTTTCGAAGCGGCGTTTCGTCTCGACTGACCCGACGGCCTGCGACGCGCGCGCCGTGCAGCGATGCCACGGTGCGCGCCTCGTGCGACATGCCGGCGATGCCGCCCGTCGCGAGATAGTCGATCTTCGCGTCGCGCGTGAATACCGCATCGAGCGCGTCGAAGTCGCGCATCGATCGCGCTCGAATACGCGACGATCCGCTCGCGGATGTCGTGATGGTCGGAGCGGGTTTGCAGATCGGGCATCGGCTGTGCTCCGTCACGCGCTTTTGCGCCGGCGCGCCGCATGCAGCGCTTCCGCACGCTGCTTCACGTCGCGCGCGCACTGGTCGAACCCCTGTTTTACCCAGCCGCCGTGCTCGCGCATGATCGTTTCCGCGTTGATGCCGAGAAACTGGTCGGTCGTGAAGTAGCGGCAACGGTCGGCGCCGTCGGCTTCGACGTACTGGTCGCGGCGCGCGGCGTCCTTGTTGTCGCCGGTCGGGCGCTGCTCCCACGACAGCAGGCGCTCGGGCTCGCATGCGACGAGGATTTCGTTGACGGGAATCATCGTCTCCGTGCCCGGAATGCGCACCTGCATGTGCACGAAGTCGCCGATCCGGCCGGTCGTTTCGAGGCCGACGCAGAACGTGTTCCATTCGCCGTAGCGCGGGAAGTCGGTCAGCACTTCCCACACGACGGAAGCGGGGGTGTCGATCGCGACGGTGATCGAGGTGACGAGATTGGCGGATTTGGTCATGGCGGGTATCGGGTGAGATCGAGGGAGAGAATGGGACCGCGGGCGAGCCCGAACGGACGAGCACGCGCCGCGATGGCCGGAACGGTCCGCGCGGGCGCCCGCGGGCATGGGGGATGCGTCGCGCGATGCAACGGTTTGACTCGCGACCGGCGCGTGCCGCGTATCGCGGCGAACCCGACATCGAGCGTAGGCCGGCACGCGCGGCGAAGAATCGTCGGAATGGACTAAGGCGTTTCACCGGGCCGGCGATCCGGCGGCGACATGGGAACGCAGCGCGCGAGCGCATGCAGCATGCGGGTCGAACATCGACATCGTGCGACCCTGCCGCGACAATACGGATCACATTTCAGCTTCCTGCCCCGAGGTGCCCGTGCCAGCCAAGTCGTCCGTTGCTCCTGCCGTCGTGTGGTTCCGCGACGATCTGCGCGTGACCGACCAGCCCGCGTTGACGCGTGCGGTCGCGTCGGGCCGGCCGCTCGTGTGCGTGTATGTCGATGACACGGGCGAACGCGCGGGGCGCGCGCTCGGCGGCGCGGCGCGCTGGTGGCTGCACGGCTCGCTCGCCGGACTCGACGCGGCGCTCGCGCGTCATGGCGGCCACCTGCTGCTGTTGCGCGGCGATGCACCGCGCGAGATCGAACGCGTCGTGCACGACACGGGCGCGGCGGCCGTGTACTGGAACCGCCGCTATGCGCAGCCGCAGCGCGACGCCGATGCGGCATTGAAGACGTCGCTGAAGGCGCGCGGCCTCGAGGTCGAGAGCAGCAACGGCAGCCTGCTGAACGAGCCGTGGGACGTGCTGACGGGTGCCGGCACGCCGTTCCAGGTGTTCACCGCCTACTGGCGCGCGGTGCGGCGCGATCGCACGGTGGCGGCGCCGCTGCCGGAACCGGAGCGGATCGCGTTTCATCCGTGGCCGGTCCGCGTGCGCGAACGTGCGCTGGCGCTCGACGCGCTCGCATTGCGCCCGCACGCGCCGGACTGGGCGGGCGGCCTGCGCGACGCGTGGCCGGCACCCGACGAAGTCGGCGCGCATGCGCGGCTCGACGCGTTTTCCCGCGAATCGCTGGCCGACTACGCCGATACGCGCGACCGGCCCGACCAGTCGGCGACGAGCCGGCTGTCGCCGTGCCTGCGCTTCGGCAACGTGTCGCCGCGACAGGTGTGGCATGCGGTGCAGGGTGCCGCACACGCGGGCGGTGCGGCGTGTGCGGCCGGCGCCGGGAAATTCCTGAGCGAGCTCGGCTGGCGAGAATTCAGCCACGTGCTGCTGTATCACTTCCCGGCGCTCGCGACCGACAACTTCCGCGCGCAGTTCGACGCGATGCCGTGGCGCGACGATCCCGCCGCGCTGCGCGCGTGGCAGCGCGGGCTGACCGGCTATCCGCTCGTCGATGCGGGAATGCGCGAGCTGTGGACGACCGGCTGGATGCACAACCGCGTGCGGATGGTCGTCGCGTCGTTTCTCGTCAAGCATCTGCTGATCGACTGGCGGGCCGGCGAGCGCTGGTTCCACGACACGCTCGTCGACGCGGACGCCGCGAACAACCCGGCGAACTGGCAATGGGTGGCCGGCTGCGGCGCCGACGCCGCGCCGTATTTCCGCATCTTCAATCCGGTGACGCAGGGCCGGAAGTTCGACCCGCAGGGTGCGTACGTGCGCCGCTGGGTGCCGGAACTCGCCGGCCTCGACGCGGCGACGATCCATGCGCCATGGGAGGCGTCGCCGGTGGCGCTCGCGGCGGCCGGTGTGCGGCTCGACGTCGACTATCCGGCGCCGATCGTCGATCACGACGGCGCGCGGCGTCGCGCGCTCGATGCGCTGGCCACGTTGCCGAAGCGTCACTGAGTGCCACCGAGCGCAGCTGCCGCGTTTTCGTGCGCGCGGCGCCGCCCGCGGCGTTACTCGCAGAACGCCGCGTGCTCGAGCAGCGCAAGCGCGACGCCCGAATCGAAGTAGGCCGCGGTGCACCACGCGACGAACGCGAGCGCGCCGGCCGCCAGTGCGGCACGAATCATGCCCATGCGGCTTTGCCCGGCACCGGCCGCGCGATGCGCGCGTCGTCTATCGGCAGGTGCAGCAGCGCGGCCAGCACGCCGAGCGCGATCGAGCCGATCCATAGCGGCAGGTATGAATGCGTCGCGTCGTACACGAGCGCGCCGAGCCAGACGCCGAAGAAGCTGCCGAGCTGGTGCCCGAAGAAGACGAAGCCGAACAGCGTCGCGATGTAGCGCACGCCGAACACCTGCGAGATCACGCCGTTGGTCAGCGGCACCGTGCCGAGCCACGTGAAGCCCATCACGGCCGCGAACACGTAGACGCTCCCGGGTGACAACGGTGCCGCGACGAATGCCGCCATCGCCAGCGCGCGCACGAGATACAGCCCGGACAGCACGTACTTGCGCCGCAGCAGCCCGCCGAGATGGCCACATGCGTAGGTGCCGGCCACGTTGGTCAGCGCGATCAGCGCGAGCGCGACGCTGGCGTGGCGCGCCGGCAGGCCGTGATCGAGCAGGTACGCGGGCAGGTGGGTCGCGATGAACGCGAGCTGGAACCCGCAGGCGAAGAACCCCGCGTTCAGCAGCCAGAAGCCGCGGTGCGCGAACGCTTCGCGCACCGCCGCGCCGATCGACTGGTCGGGGCCGTCCGCGCGGCTCGCGGCCTGCGCGGGCCGGTCGCGCACCAGCATGGCGAGCGGCGCGAGCAGCGCGGCGACGAGGGCGAGCGCGACGAATGCATGCTGCCAGCCGATGTCGCCGATCAGGACCTGCGCGACCGGCACCATGCAGAACTGGCCGAGCCCGCCGATCGCGCCGGCGACACCGAGCGCCCAGCTGCGCCGGTCGGGCGGAAACAGCCGGCTCAACGCACCGTAGATTGACGCGAAGGCCGACCCCGACAGCGCGATGCCGATCACGAGCCCTGCGCCGACCGTGAACACGCCGGCCGACGCCGCCAGCGCCATCGTGAGGAGCCCGACCGCGTACAGCAGCATGCCGGCGACGATCACGCGCACCGACCCGAAGCGGTCGGCGATCATCCCGGTGAACGGCTGCGCGATGCCCCAGATCAGGTTCTGCAGCGCGAGCGCGAGGCCGAACGCTTCGCGCGACCAGCCGTGGTCGAGCGTGACGGGGGCGAGGAACAACCCCTGCACGTGGCGGATGCCGAGCGCGGCACCCATGATCAGGCCGCCGGCGAGCACCGGCAGCCAGCGGCGCCGGGCATCTTGTTCGATCGGGGTCATGCGTGTCTCCGGATGAATGCGTGCGGCGCGGCGGCCGCGTTCGATCCGATTAGACGATCCGGTGCCGGTATCGCTCAAGCGATCATTCGGTCGGGTTCGCATGCTTGGGGGGAATGCGAGGCGGAATGGCTGCGCGGCCGGCGGAGCCTGAGCGCCGCCACGACGCAGGCGGTTGCATATCGGCAGGGCGGTGGCGGCGGAACAGGCGCATCTTCGCATCGCTTGCCGGGGTGTGATCCGGCGCGCAATGCCGCACCGGCATCGGCCCGATGCGGCACGTCGCGCCCGGCTTACCGCTGCGCCACGCCATACGCGCGCATGGCCGCGTCGCATTCGGCTGCTTCCGCGAGAATCCAGTCGCGCACGTCGGCGACTTCGCGGCGCGGTGCCGGATCGTGCCGGAACAGCCAGTAGCCGTACGCATCCGACAACGCCTGCGAGTGCGGGCCGAGCACCGCGAGCCGGCCGTCGGCGAGCATCGGTGCGACGAGCGCGAGCCGCCCGAGCGCGACGCCCTGGCCGGCGATCGCCGCGTGGATCACCTGGTCGTACTGGTTGAAGCGCAGCACGCCCTTCGGGCGCGCGTCGCCGAGCCCGGCCGCGTGCAGGTGCTCACGCCACTGGAGCCGGGTTTGCGGCGGCCCGTCGAATTCGAGCAGCACATGGTCGGCGATCGCGGCCGCGTCGGTGACGGGCCGGGTGGCCAGCGCGGGGTGCGCGACCGGCACGACGATCTCGTCGAACAGGTGCAGCGCACCGGCCGGCGCGCGCTCGCGCGGGCAGTAGCGGATGCCGAGGTCGATGCCTTCCGCGCGCAAATCGAGTACCTTGTCGTTCGCGGCCACGCGCAAGTCGATGTCGGGCAGGCGCGCCTGCAGGCGCCCGAGCCGCGGCAGCAGCCACAGCGCGGTGACGCCGATGCTCGCGGTGATCGTGACGGGCTGGCGCTCGCGCGCGGCGGCGAGCGACGCGACGGTGTCCTGCAGGCTGAGCAGCGCCGCATCCGCGGCGCGGAACAGCCGCTCGCCTTCCGCCGTGAACGCGATCTTGCGATAGCCGCGCTGCAGCAGCGCGACGCCGAGATGCGCTTCGAGCGCATGCACCTGGCGGCTGACCGCCGACTGCGTGACGCACAGGTCCTGCGCGGCGAGCGTGATGCTCATGCGGCGGCCGACGGCGACGAAGCCGCGCACGAGGTCCAGCGACGGGAGACGGACGAGCGGCGTTGACATGCGTAGGGCTCATGCGAACGGAGCAGCAAGATTGGTTGAGAACGCCGGGCGCGTCAAGTTCAATGGAGGCTGGCCGATCGGGCGGGCGCCGGATCATGCGGCGCCGCACAGGAGACAGGATGACGATTTCGAACGAAGCAGGCGGGGCCGCGCGCAGCACGCGCGCGGCGGAGCAGGCGGCCGGGCGTCCGCCGGGCGCGTTGCCGCCGGAGCCCGTGACGCTGACCGCGGCCGACGGTTACGTGCTGCGCGGCTACGTGTGGCGCCATCGCGGCGGCGCCGCCGTGCGGCCCGTGACGGTCGTCAATTGCGCGACGTCGGTGCGCTGCGACTACTACTTCCGCTTCGCGGCCTGGCTGTTCGCACAGGGACGCGACGTGCTCGTGTACGACTATCGCGGGATCGGCGGCTCGCGCCCCGCGCGGCTCGCGAAGCTGCACGCGAACTGGCTCGACTGGGGGCGGCTCGATTGCGAGGCTGCATTGCAGTACGCGCGCGACGCGTTTGCCGGCCAGCCGCTCGACGTCGTCGCGCACAGCATCGGCGGCTGCGTGCTAGGGCTCGCGGCGTCGAACGCATACGTGCGTCACGTGGTGACCGTGGGCGCGCAGTATGCGTACTGGCGCGACTATCGGCCGGCAGAGCGGCGGCGCATGTGGTGGAAGTGGCACGTTGCGATGCCGGCGCTCGCGGCCGTGTTCGGCTACGTGCCCGCGAAACGGCTCGGCTGGATGGAAGACACGCCGCGCGGCGTCGCGCTGTCGTGGGTGCGCTCGCAAGCGCGCTTCGAGGACGCCTACACGCACGGCCCGCTCGCCGAAACCGCGGCGAGCCGCGCCGCGTTGCCGGCCCGCTTCGCGCGGCTGCCGGCGTCGATGCTCGCGATCGGCGTCGACGACGACGGGTTCGGCACGGTCGACGCGATCGAACGGCTGGTCGGCTACTACACGGGCAGCGACGTCACGCACCTGCGGATCGCGCCGCGCGACATCGGCGTCGACGCGATCGGCCACTTCGCGTTCTTCCACAGCCGCTTCACCGACACGCTGTGGCCGGTCGCGCTGTACTGGCTGCAACACGGCGCGCTGCCGGCCGATGCGCCGGGCCGCGTCCACGCGCGCCATCCGGCGCAGCGTTCGCGGCTGGCGGGAAGCGGCGTGCCGGGCGCCGTCGCGCACGGGTGAACGCGCACGCGCGCGCAGCCAGGCCGGCGCTTCGATGAGGCGGCCGCGCCGGCTGCCGCTGCCGACGATCGCGATCGCGGTCGCGATGCGTCGGTCTCCGTTCCATGCGATCGATTAACATCGAACGTTTCGTTCGCCTGGCTGCCGCGTGCCGATGTCCATTCCGCCCGATTTCGAGATTTCCGCCGACCTGTCCCGCGCGTGGCGCGTGCACCGGCTCGATGTGCCGCCTGCCGCGTCGCGTGCCGGCGTGCAGGTGGCGCGTGTCGATTTCCACTGGCGCGTGCCGCTCGCGTCGCCTGCTTACGCGGCACTGAGCGACGCCGAGCGCGCGCGTGCCGGCCGCTACCTGCGGCACGAGGATGCGGTGCGCAGTGCCGCGACGCGCGCCGCGCTGCGCGACGTGCTCGGCGCGGCGCTCGGTGTCGCGCCGCGGGACATCGCAATCGTGGTCGACGAATCGGGGCGGCCGTCGCTGGATCCCGCGCATCGGGCATCGCTCGATTTCAACGTGTCGCATGCGGGCGATCACGCGCTGATCGCGTGGGCCGGGACGGGGCGCGTCGGCGTCGATATCGAAAGCTGCAATCGCACGACCGACTGGCGTGCGCTGACGCGCGAAGTGTGCGCGGCCGCCGAGGCCGCGTATCTCGACGGCCTGCCGCTCGTCGCGCGTGCCGACGCGTTCATGCGCGTGTGGTCCGCGAAGGAGGCGCTGCTGAAGGCGCTCGGCACCGGCATCGTCGGTGGTCTGCGTGCGTTCGCGGTCGTGCCGCCGCGCGATACGGCGACGCCCGCGACGACGATCGTCGAGCCGGCCGCGCCCGCCGCCGGCGTGGCCGCGTTCGACGCGGCATGGCTCGACGCGGCGCCCGGCTACGCGGCGTGCGTCGCGTGGACGCGCTGAACCCGTTTCAGCAAGCGGCGCTTACTCGAGCGGCGCGTCGTTCGGCGCCGCATAGCGCGCCTTGATCACGTCGCTCATCGGGAAGTCGAACGCGAGTCCCTTCGGCGGCACCGGCTTCATGAACCATTTGTCGTACAGCGCGTTGATCTCGCCGCTCTTCATCAGCTGCACGAGCACGCCGTCGACGAGCGCCTTGAACTGCGGATCGTCCTTGCGCAGCATGAACCCGTACGCTTCCGACGACTGCGGCGTGCCGACGATCACCCAGTCGGCCGGCTTCGCCGCGAGCTGGCGCACGCCGGCGAGCAGCACGTCGTCCATCATGTAGGCGGCCGCGCGGCCCGATTCGAGCGTGAGGCGTCCCTCGCCGTAGTCCTTCGCGCTGATGATCTGCATGTTCATTTTCTTTTCCTCGTTCATCTTGCGCAGCAGGCGTTCGGACGTCGTGCCCTGGTTCGTCACGACCGTCTTGCCGGCGAGATCGGGGAAGTCGCGGATGCCCGAGTTCGTGCGTGTGAGCAGCCGCGTCGTCGCGACGAAGAAGGTGGTCGAGAACGCGACCTGCGCGTGGCGCGCGGCGAGGTTGGTGGTCACCCCGCATTCGAGATCGACGGTGCCGTTCTGCACCAGCGGGATACGGTTCTGCGACGTGACCGGGATGAAGCGCACCTGCAGGTCGGGCTTGCCGGTGCGCGCCTTCACGGCGGCGATCACGCGGTCGCACAGGTCCTGCGAGAAGCCGATCACCTTGCCGCTCGCGTCGACATAGGAGAACGGCACCGACGTCTCGCGATGGCCGATCGAGATCAGGTTGCCCTGGCGGATCTTCTCGAGCGTGCCGGACAGCGGCTCCGCGGCGAGCGATGCGCCGCACGCAAGCGTGCACGCGGCGACGAGCAGGCTGCGGCCGAACAGGGCGGTCAACCGGGGCGGGATGGTCATGGCGGGTCTCCGTGGCGGACTGTAGGGAAGCGCGGATTCGTATGTTGCCAAAGACAAAATAATTGCAACATACGTTAAACGCGGAGTCTGCCGGGCCGGTCCGGCGGGCCGCGCCGGACATCAGGGAAACTCCCGAGTCGAAATCATGAAAAACGGGGTTGTCTAGACAAGTTCCGATGGCTACACTGCAATCCATCCCGAACTTGTCTAGACAGGATTGCTCACATGATTACGTTGACCCCCGGCCACCTGACCCTCCCGCAACTGCGCAAGATCGCTCGCGAATCCGTGCAGCTCAAGCTCGACCCGGCGAGCTTCGCGAAGATCGACGCCGGCGCGAAGGCCGTCGCCGACATCGCGGCAAAGGGCGAGCCGGCATACGGCATCAACACGGGCTTCGGCCGCCTGGCCAGCACGCACATCCCGCACGACCAGCTCGAGCTGCTGCAGAAGAACCTGGTGCTGTCGCACGCGGTCGGTGTCGGCGAACCGATGGCACGCTCGTCGGTGCGCCTGCTGATGGCACTGAAGCTGTCGAGCCTCGGCCGCGGCCACTCGGGCATCCGCCGCGAAGTGATGGACGCGCTGATCACGCTGTTCAACGCCGACGTGCTGCCGCTGATCCCGGTCAAGGGCTCGGTCGGCGCATCGGGCGACCTCGCGCCGCTCGCGCACATGTCGGCCGTGCTGCTGGGCGTCGGCGAAGTGTTCATCCGCGGCGAGCGCGCCAGCGCGCTCGACGGTCTGCGCGTCGCGGGCCTCGCGCCGCTGACGCTGCAGGCGAAGGAAGGCCTGGCGCTGCTGAACGGCACGCAGGCATCGACCGCACTGGCGCTCGACAACATGTTCGCGATCGAAGACCTGTACCGCACCGCGCTCGTCGCGGGTGCGCTGTCGGTCGACGCGGCCGCCGGCTCGGTGAAGCCGTTCGATGCCCGCATCCACGAACTGCGCGGCCATCAAGGCCAGATGGACGCGGCCGCGTCGTACCGCGACCTGCTCGAAGGCTCGCCGATCAACCAGTCGCACCGCGACTGCGACAAGGTGCAGGATCCGTACAGCCTGCGCTGCCAGCCGCAGGTGATGGGCGCGTGTCTGGACCAGATGCGCCATGCGGCCGACGTGCTGCTGGTCGAAGCGAACGCCGTGTCGGACAACCCGCTGATCTTCCCGGATACCGGTGAAGTGCTGTCGGGCGGCAACTTCCACGCCGAACCCGTCGCATTCGCGGCCGACAACCTCGCGCTCGCCGCATCGGAAATCGGCGCGCTGGCCGAGCGCCGCATCGCGCTCTTGATCGACGCGACGCTGTCGGGCCTGCCCCCGTTCCTCGTGAGGGACGGCGGCGTGAACTCGGGCTTCATGATCGCCCACGTGACGGCTGCCGCGCTGGCATCGGAAAACAAGACGCTCGCGCACCCGGCGTCGGTCGACTCGCTGCCGACCTCGGCGAACCAGGAAGACCACGTGTCGATGGCGACGTTCGCCGCGCGCAAGCTCGCCGACATCGCGGACAACACCAAGCACATCCTCGCGATCGAACTGCTGGCCGCCGCCCAGGGCGTCGACCTGCGCGCGCCGTACCACACGAGCCCGAAGCTCGCGCCGGTGATGGAAACGATCCGCAGCCAGGTTGCGCACTACGAGCTCGACCACTACTTCGCCCCGGACATCGCGGTGATCGCGAAGCTCGTCGGCGAGCGCGCGTTCGCGAAGGTCGCGCCGTTCTCGTTCGCATCGGAACAGTAAGCCCATGAGCGCGCCGGTCTACCAGGAGATCAAGGATTTCATCCTGGGCCGCATTCACGCCGGCGAGTGGGCGGAGGGCGACCAGGTGCCCTCCGAGAACGAACTGGCCCGCGAGTTCAAGGTCGCGCGCATGACCGTCAACCGCGCGCTGCGCGAGCTGACGGCCGAGCAGGTGCTGACGCGCATGAAGGGCGCCGGCACCTACGTCGCGCGGCCGAAGTACGAGTCGACGCTCGTTGCGATCCGCAGTATCTCGGAGGAGGTCGACGCGCGCGGGCACGCGTACCGCGCCAGCGTGCTCGGCCTCGAGACGATCCGCGCCGACGAGGCGCTCGCCGACGAGATGCAGATGGCCGTGCGCGCGAAGCTGTTTTATTCGCAGGTGTTGCACTTCGAGAACGACGAACCCGTCCAGCTCGAAGAACGGTGGGTGAATCCGGCGGTGGCGCCGGATTATGCCGAGCAGGATTTCACGAACACGACGCCGAACCTGTACCTGATGCGCGCGGCACCGCTGCAGCGCGTCGAGTACCGGATCGAAGCGGCGGCTCCGGCGCCCGAGCGGCGCGAGCAACTGCGGATGGACGACGTCGAGCCGTGTCTGGTTTTACATCGGCGCACCTGGTCGCAGGGCGTCGTCGCCTCGGTGGCGAATCTGTGGCACCCCGGCAGCCGTTATCGCTTCACCGGGCATTTCTGATTCCTTATTGATATTCACTTTCCCTCGGGAGCAGCCGTCATGAACCATCCGAAACACATCGATCCCCGTCTCGATCCGACGCGCACGATCCGCGCACCGCGCGGCAGCGAGAAGGTCTGCAAGACCTGGCTGGCCGAAGCGGCCTACCGGATGATCCAGAACAACCTGGATCCGGAAGTCGCCGAGCATCCGCATGCGCTCGTCGTGTACGGCGGCATCGGCCGCGCGGCGCGCAACTGGGAATGCTACGACCAGATCCTCGCGTCGCTGAAGGATCTCGAAGAGAACGAAACGCTGCTGATTCAATCGGGCAAGCCGGTCGGTGTGTTCCGCACGCATAAGGATGCGCCGCGCGTGCTGCTCGCGAACTCGAACCTGGTGCCGCACTGGGCGACCTGGGATCACTTCCACGAACTCGATCGCAAGGGCCTGATGATGTACGGCCAGATGACGGCCGGCAGCTGGATCTACATCGGCAGCCAGGGCATCGTGCAGGGCACCTACGAGACGTTCTTCTCGGTCGCGAACCAGCACTTCAACGGCGATCCGTCGGGCCGCTGGATCCTGACGGGCGGTCTCGGCGGCATGGGCGGCGCGCAGCCGCTGGCCGCGACGATGGCCGGCTTCTCGATGATCGCGGTCGAATGCGACGAGACCCGCATCGACTTCCGCCTGAAGACGCGCTACGTGGACAAGAAGGCGACGACGCTCGACGAAGCGCTCGGCATGATCGAGGAAGCGAAGCGCACCGGCAAGCCGGTGTCGGTCGGCCTGCTCGGCAATGCGGCCGACGTGTTCCCGGAACTCGTCAAGCGCGGCATCACGCCGGACTGCGTGACGGACCAGACGAGCGCGCACGACCCGATCAACGGCTACCTGCCGCAGGGCTGGACCGTCGCGCAATGGCGCGAAGCGCAGAAGGTCGATCCGCAGAGCATCGTGAAGGTCGCGAAGCAGTCGATGGCCGTCCAGGTGCAGGCGATGCTGGATCTGCAGGAACGCGGCGCGGCGACGCTCGACTACGGCAACAACATCCGCCAGATGGCGCTGGAAATGGGCGTCGAGAACGCATTCGACTTCCCGGGTTTCGTGCCGGCCTATATCCGCCCGCTGTTCTGCGAAGGCAAGGGCCCGTTCCGCTGGGTCGCGCTGTCGGGCGATCCGGAAGACATCTACAAGACCGACCAGAAGGTGAAGGAGCTGATCCCCGACGATCCGCACCTGCACAACTGGCTCGACATGGCACGTGAGCGCATCGCGTTCCAGGGCCTGCCGGCACGTATTTGCTGGGTCGGCGTGAAGGATCGCTACCGCCTCGGCCAGGCGTTCAACGAGATGGTGAAGAACGGCGAACTGAAGGCGCCGATCGTGATCGGCCGCGACCACCTCGACACCGGTTCGGTCGCGAGCCCGAACCGCGAGACGGAATCGATGAAGGACGGTTCGGACGCCGTCAGCGACTGGCCGCTGCTGAACGCGCTGCTGAACACCGCAGGCGGCGCATCGTGGGTGTCGCTGCACCATGGCGGCGGTGTCGGGATGGGCTTCTCGCAGCACTCGGGTGTCGTGATCGTCGCCGACGGTACCGCCGAAGCGCACGAGCGTCTCGGCCGCGTGCTGCTGAACGATCCGGCGACGGGCGTGATGCGCCATGCGGATGCCGGCTACGAACTCGCGCAGCAGACGGCCCGTGAAGCCGGCCTGAAGCTGCCGATGCTCGGCCGCTGAGCATGACGGCGCTCGACCAGGCGCCGGTGCACGCAACGATGATTCGCGCGGCGGATCTCGTTGCGTCGCCGTGGAAGAACGGCGGCGGCGTGACGCGCGAAATCGGCGCGTTCCCTCAGGGCGCCGCGCTCGACGCGTTCGCATGGCGCGTGAGCGTCGCGGACGTCGGCGCGGCAGGCCCGTTCTCGCGTTTCGACGGCGTCGACCGCACGCTCGTGCTGCTGTCCGGCGCGGGCATGACGCTCGCGGAAGAAGGCGGTGCGCGCCATGTGCTCGACACGCCGCTCGCCCGTGCGGACTTCGCCGGCGAAACGGCGATCGACGCGACGCTGCATGATGGCGCGACGCGCGACTTCAACCTGATGACGCGCCGTTCGGCCGCGCGCGGGACCGTCGACGTGTGGCCCGAAGGCACGCACCGCGTCGAGCCCGCCGATACCGTGCTGCTGTTCTGCGCGACCGGTGCGGTCGGCGTCGAGATCGACGGTGCGCACTACGCACTGCGGGAAATGGACACGCTGCGGCTCGACGGGCCGCGGCGTGCGTTTGACGTCGTCGTGAGCGGAGGCGGCGCGCTGCTCGCCGTGTCGCTCGTCGTCGGCGCACGAGACTGAACGCATGAAACCGACTGTCTGGCATCACCTGAGGCTGTGTCCGCACGGCCACCCCGACGAGACGATCGACGACGCGGCGATCGCCGTCGACGAAACCGGCGTGATCGTGTGGCTGGGCGCCTTTTCCGCGCTGCCGCACGGTTACGCGCACTGGCAGCGGGAAGACCTGCACGGCGCGTGGGTGACGCCGGGCCTCGTCGACTGCCACACGCACCTCGTATACGGCGGCACGCGCGCCGACGAATTCGCGCAGCGCCTCGCCGGCGTCAGCTACGAGGAGATCGCGCGGCAGGGCGGCGGGATCGTGTCGACGGTGCGCGCGACGCGCGCGGCCGACGAGACGACGCTGTTCGTGCAGGCCGCCGCGCGCCTGCAGCCGCTGCTCGCCGACGGCGTGACCGCGATCGAGATCAAGTCGGGCTACGGGCTCGACCTCGCGAGCGAGCGCAAGATGCTGCGCGTCGCGCGCCAGCTCGGCGAGCGCTTCCCGGTCACGGTCTACACGACCTTCCTCGGCGCGCACGCGCTGCCGCCGGAATACGCGGGTCGTGCGGATGACTATATCGACGACGTGTGCGAACGGATGCTGCCGGCGCTGGCCGACGAAGGCCTCGTCGACGCGGTCGACGTGTTCTGCGAGCGCATCGGCTTTTCGCTCGCGCAGACCGAGCGCGTGCTCGAGGCCGCGACGCGGCGCGGCCTGCCGGTGAAACTGCACGCGGAGCAGTTGTCGAACGCGGGCGGTACCGCGCTTGCCGCGCGCTATCGCGCGTTGTCCGCCGACCACCTCGAATTTCTCGACGAAGCCGGCATCGAGGCGATGAAGGCGGCCGGCACGGTCGCCGTGCTGTTGCCCGGCGCGTATTACTTCATTCGCGAAACGCAATTGCCGCCCATCGATCTGCTGCGCAAGCACGGCGTGCCGATCGCGCTCGCGACCGATCACAACCCCGGCACGTCGCCGCTGGAATCGCTGCTGCTGACGCTGAACATGGGCTGCACGCTGTTCCGCATGACGGTGCCCGAGGTGCTGCAGGGCGTGACGCGCCATGCGGCCGCGGCGCTCGGCCGCGCGGATCGCCACGGTGCGCTCGAAATCGGTCGCCAGGCCGATTTCGCGGTCTGGTCGGTCGGCTCGCTGTCGGAGCTCGCTTACTGGATCGGCCGGCCGCTGTGCGAGCAGGTCGTGCGCGGCGGTGCGACGGTGTTTCGCCGGATGAACGGCTAGCCTTGCAACAGACGAGACTCACGATGACCGAAATGACGCTGTTCGCGGACCATGCCTACCTGCCCGATGGCTGGCGCCGCAACGTGCTGCTGCGCTGGGACGCGGCCGGCACGCTGACCGACGTGACGCCCGACACCGACGCGCCGGCTGGCATCGCGCGCGCGGCCGGGCCCGTGCTGCCCGGCATGCCGAACCTGCATTCGCACGCGTTCCAGCGCGCGATGGCAGGGCTCACCGAGTACCGCGCGAATCCTGCCGACAGCTTCTGGAGCTGGCGCGACCTGATGTACCGCTTCGCGCTGAAGATCACGCCCGACGCGCTCGCGGCGATCGCGCGCTGGCTGTACGTCGAGATGCTGAAGTGCGGCTACACGTCGGTGTGCGAATTCCACTACGTGCATCACGCGCAGGATGGCTCGCGCTATCCGCAGATCGCGGAACTCGGCACGCGCGTGATCGACGCGGCCCGCTCTGCCGGCATCGGCATCACGATGCTGCCCGTGTCGTACCAGTTCGCCGGCTTCGGCAACAAGCCGCCGCGCGACGACCAGCGCCGCTTCATCAACACGCCGGACGGCCTGCTCGAACTGCTCGACTCGATGCGACGCGTCGCGCCCGAGCACGGCGGCCTGCGCTACGGCGTCGCGCCGCACTCGCTGCGCGCGGTGTCCGAGAGCGGATTGCGCGCGCTGCTCGACGGCCTGCCCGATGACGCGCCGGTGCATATCCATATCGCCGAACAGACGGCCGAAGTCGACGATTGCGTGCGCGCCTACGGCGCACGCCCCGTGCAATGGCTGCTCGACCGCTTCGACGTCGGCGCACGCTGGTGTCTCGTGCACGCGACACACGTCGATGCGGCCGAAACGGCGGCGCTCGCGAAGCGCCGCGCGGTGGCGGGCCTGTGCCTGACCACCGAAGCGAACCTCGGCGACGGCGTGTTCCCGGCCGTCGACTATCTCGCGCAGGGTGGCGTGATCGGCGTCGGCTCGGACAGCCATGCATCGGTCGACTGGCGCTCGGAACTGCGCCTGCTCGAATACGGGCAGCGGCTCGTGCATCGCGCGCGCAACGTGCTCGCGAGCGACACGCAGGCGCATGTCGCCGATCGACTGTTCGATGCGTCACTCGCGGGCGGCGTGCAGGCCAGCGGGCGGCGCATCGGTGCGCTGCGCGAAGGCAGCCGCGCCGACTGGCTCGTGCTTGATCCCGATCATCCGGCGATCGCCGAACACGACAGCACGGCATGGTTATCGGGCGCGGTGTTCGCCGAGCACGGCGACACGCCGGTGCTCGACGTCTACACCGGCGGCGAGCGTGTCGTGACCGGCCGCCGCCATCGCGACGAAGCCGTCGCGTACGCCGACTACCGCGCCGCGCTGGCGCAACTGCTGCGCTGACGCGCGGCACCCGGCGCACGCCGCGCGCGTGCGCCGGCAGACTTTTACGGTGATGCGACATGACTGAACAACCGGCTGTATTCACGCTGAAGCAGGGCGCGCTGCCGCTGCTGATCTCGATTCCGCACGCAGGCACCCACATCCCCGACGACATCGCCGCGACGATGACGCCCGACGCGCGCTTCGTCGACGATTGCGACTGGCACCTCGAGCGGCTGTACGGGTTCGCGGCGACGCTCGGCGCGTCGGTCCTCGTGCCGTCGCACGCGCGTTACGTGGTCGACCTGAACCGTCCGCCCGACAACGAGAACCTGTATCCGGGGCAGGACACGACCGGGCTCGTGCCGGTCGACACGTTCGACAAGGCGCCGCTGTATCCGGCGAACGCGCCGCCCGGCAACGACGAGATCATGCGCCGCCGTGACCGTTACTGGCGCCCGTACCACGACGCGCTGCAAGGCGAGATCGCGCGGCTGAAGCGCGAGCACGGCCGCGTGCTCGTGTGGGAAGCGCATTCGATCCGCTCGCACGTGCCGCGCTTTTTCGAAGGCCGCCTGCCGGACTTCAACTTCGGCACGTCGAGCGGCGCGAGCGCCGCGCCGGGCCTTGCCGAGGCGCTGGCCGCATGCGTGACCGCGCACGGCGGGTATACGGCCGTCGCGAACGGGCGTTTCAAGGGCGGCTATATCACGCGTCACTATGGCGTGCCTGCGACCGGTGTCGAAGCCGTGCAGCTCGAGCTGTCGCAAATCACCTACATGGAAGAGACGCGTCCGTATGCGTACGACGAAGCGCGCGCCGCGCGGATCGTGCCGCTGCTGCAGACGCTCGTCGAAACCGCGCTCGCGCATCGCTGATCCATCGGCGCGCTGCGTGCGGCGGCGCGGCGATATCGCGCGCCACGGCCCGCCGGCGCGCCATACGCGCGCTGACGCGGCGCACAAAACGGCATCGACTCCGCCGGTCGATGCCGTTTTTCATTCGTCTGATCGATGTCGGGATCGATACCTGAAAATTTGACGACATTTTTGGGTGATATAAGCTGAATGTCAGGAAGTCGTCACGCGCGCACCGGCCGCGACGGCATCGATCAGCGCCGCTCCGCGCCGGAATCCGTTGCGAGACATCTTGCCGACGTGTCGGCGCGCGGCGTTGCCGTCTCCGCTTCATCGCGACACGTGTCCTGCCTTCATCAGTCAGTCGAGTACGATCGTGAAAGCCGCCAGCCCTTCGATACGCCGGACCCGAAGTCCGTCGGCGGGCGTGCCGCCTCAGGCCGGGCCGATCCGGCATGCTGATCGCGGCACGCGCGCCGCCCTCATACGCGAGCCTCGTTTCTTCGCTGTGTCCCATCGCGGCCTGCGCCGCTTCAACCTCGTGACCGCGCACGTGTTCAGCGCAGTGCAGTGCGACGGCAGCGCTTCATTGTTGCCCTAGCGTCCTTTTCCGCGTTCGCATCGGGTCGCACCGCCTGTTGCCGCACCGTCCGAGCGGCGGCACGATTGCGCGCGGGCGCGTTCGGCTTCATCGTGGACTTCCATCGTCTTGCGCGTCCGCATGCGTCGCGCATTTTTCGCGGAGGCGATCATGCGACCGCGCCCGCTCGTAGCCGTCACCGCCGACCGCGTCATGCGCGGCGCCCACCCGAACCACACGGCGGGAGAGAAGTACCTCGTCGCGCTGGTCGACGGCGCCGGCGCGCTGGCGTTCGTGCTGCCCGCGCTCGGCGCACGGCAGCCGGTCGACGTGATCGTCGCGTCGATCGACGGGCTGCTGCTGACCGGCAGCTATTCGAACGTCGAGCCGCATCACTACGGCGGCCCGGCGAGTGAGCCCGATACGCTGCACGATCCCGCGCGCGATGCGACCGCGCTGCCGCTGATCCGCGCGGCGATCGATGCGGGCGTGCCCGTGCTGGCGATCTGCCGCGGCATGCAGGAGCTGAACGTCGCGTATGGCGGCACGCTGCATCAGCGACTGCATGCGCGCGCGGGCTTCCACGACCATCGCGAGCGCGATGGCGATCCGCTCGAGCGGCAGTATGGCCCCGCGCACCGCGTGCAGCTCGCGCCGGGCGGCCTGCTGCAACGGGTCGCGCGCGGCGCGCACGACGCGATGGTCAATTCATTGCACGACCAGGGCATCGCGCGGCTCGGCGCGGGGCTCGCGGTCGAGGCGAGCGCGCCCGACGGGCTGATCGAGGCCGTCAGCGTGCGCGGTGCGCGTGCGTTCGCGCTCGGCGTGCAGTGGCATCCCGAATGGCGCCACGCGGAACAACCGCTGTCTCGCGACATCTTCGCGGCATTCGGCGCGGCATGCCGCGCGCGCATGACACACCGCATTCATGCGGCCGGCGGCACCATGCCGTCGCCGGCCGCATCCGACATCGACTGAACGAGGCCGATCATGCAACCCGAACTGAGCGAATTCCTGCGTCAGCACCGCATCACCGAAGTCGAGGCGATCATTCCCGACATGGCCGGCATCGCGCGCGGCAAGATCATTCCGCGCAACAAGTTCGAATCCGGTGAATCGATGCGCCTGCCGCAGGCCGTGATGGTGCAGACCGTCACCGGCGACTATCCGGAGGACGGCTCGCTGACCGGCGTGACCGATCCCGACATGGTGTGCGTGCCCGATCCGTCGACGATCTGCCTGATTCCGTGGGCCGTCGACCCGACCGCGCAGGTGATCCACGATTGCGTGCATTTCGACGGATCGCCCGTCGAGATCTCGCCGCGCTACGTGCTGCGCCGCGTGCTCGACCTGTACGAGGAGAAGGGCTGGAAGCCCGTGGTCGCGCCCGAGCTCGAGTTCTATCTGGTCGACATGAACGCCGATCCCGACCTGCCGTTGCGTCCGCCGGTCGGGCGCACCGGCCGCGCGGAGACGGGCCGCCAGTCGTATTCGATCGAGGCGGTCAACGAGTTCGATCCGCTGTTCGAGGACATCTACGAATACTGCGAGATGCAGGGTCTCGACATCGAGACGCTGATCCACGAGGTCGGCGCCGCGCAGATGGAGATCAACTTCGTGCACGGCGATGCGCTGTCGCTCGCGGACCAGGTGTTCCTGTTCAAGCGCACGGTGCGCGAGGCGGCGCTGCGCCACAACATGTATGCGACGTTCATGGCCAAGCCGATGGAAAACGAACCGGGTTCCGCGATGCATATCCACCAGAGCCTCGCCGACGTGCACACCGGCCACAACCTGTTCGCCGACGACGGCGGCGTCGTATCGCCGATGTTCCAAAGCTATCTCGCGGGGCTGCAGAAATACACACCCGCGCTGATGCCGATCTTCGCGCCGTACATCAACTCGTATCGCCGCCTGTCGCGCTTCATGGCCGCGCCGATCAACGTGCAGTGGGGCTACGACAACCGCACGGTCGGTTTTCGCATCCCGCAGTCGACGCCGGTCGCGCGGCGCATCGAGAACCGGATTCCGGGCGTCGACTGCAACCCTTACCTCGCGTTCGCGGCGACGCTCGCGGCCGGCTATCTCGGCATGACGCAGCGGCTCGCGCCGACCGAGCCGATCGCGTCCGACGGCTACGACCTGCCGTACCAGCTGCCGCGCAATCTCGAGGAGGGCATCTCGCTGATGGCCGCGTGCACGCCGCTCGCCGGCATTCTCGGCGACAAGTTCGTGAAGGCGTACCTGGCGCTGAAGGAAACCGAATACGAAGCGTTCTTCCGCGTGATCAGCTCGTGGGAGCGCCGCCATCTTCTGCTGCACGTGTGAGCGTGCGGCATCGACCAGCGGAGGCAACATGACCGAACCAAACGAAGCCGTCGTCGCGCGGCCGACCGCCGAATACCGCGCGCTCGACGCCGCGCACCATATCCACCCGTTCTCGGACATGGGGGCGCTCAATCGCGCG
>NZ_QTQF01000052.1:0-43270 GCF_003854235.1 Burkholderia sp. Bp8998 | reverse complement strand
GGTAAATTTGAGCGGACCAAGCCGCACGTCAACGTTGGTACGATTGGTCACGTTGACCACGGCAAGACGACGCTGACGGCAGCGATCACGACGGTTCTGACGAAGAAGTTCGGCGGCGAAGCGAAGGCATACGACCAGATCGACGCGGCACCGGAAGAAAAGGCGCGCGGCATCACGATCAACACGGCACACGTCGAGTACGAAACGGCAAACCGCCACTACGCACACGTCGACTGCCCGGGCCACGCTGACTATGTGAAGAACATGATCACGGGCGCAGCGCAGATGGACGGCGCGATCCTGGTTTGCTCGGCAGCAGACGGCCCGATGCCGCAAACGCGTGAGCACATCCTGCTGGCGCGTCAGGTTGGCGTTCCGTACATCATCGTGTTCCTGAACAAGTGCGACATGGTGGACGACGCTGAACTGCTCGAGCTGGTCGAGATGGAAGTTCGCGAACTCCTGTCGAAGTACGACTTCCCGGGCGACGACACGCCGATCGTGAAGGGTTCGGCGAAGCTGGCGCTGGAAGGCGACACGGGCGAGCTGGGCGAAGTGGCGATCATGAGCCTGGCAGACGCGCTGGATACGTACATCCCGACGCCGGAGCGTGCAGTTGACGGCGCGTTCCTGATGCCGGTGGAAGACGTGTTCTCGATCTCGGGCCGTGGTACGGTGGTGACGGGTCGTGTCGAGCGCGGCATCGTGAAGGTCGGCGAGGAAATCGAAATCGTCGGTATCAAGCCGACGGTGAAGACGACCTGCACGGGCGTTGAAATGTTCCGCAAGCTGCTGGACCAAGGTCAGGCAGGCGACAACGTCGGTATCCTGCTGCGCGGCACGAAGCGTGAAGACGTGGAGCGTGGTCAGGTTCTGGCGAAGCCGGGTTCGATCACGCCGCACACGCACTTCACGGCTGAAGTGTACGTGCTGAGCAAGGACGAAGGCGGCCGTCACACGCCGTTCTTCAACAACTACCGTCCGCAGTTCTACTTCCGTACGACGGACGTGACGGGTTCGATCGAGCTGCCGAAGGACAAGGAAATGGTGATGCCGGGCGACAACGTGTCGATCACGGTGAAACTGATCGCTCCGATCGCGATGGAAGAAGGTCTGCGCTTCGCAATCCGCGAAGGCGGCCGTACCGTCGGCGCCGGCGTCGTCGCCAAGATCATCGAGTAAGCCAGTTATTCGTTGATCGACAGTTTTGGGGCTGGCAGCAGCCGGCCCCAGCATGGTTTAGGGGTATAGCTCAACTGGCAGAGCGTCGGTCTCCAAAACCGAAGGTTGGGGGTTCGATTCCCTCTGCCCCTGCCAAAAATCGCCACGTGTTCTACGTGGCATTTGTTTTAAGGTGTTATGGCGAATCCATCCGTCGAAACTGTAAATACCTCCGGCGATAAGCTGATGCTGGCCCTGGGCGTATTGCTGGTCTTGGCCGGATTCGTGGGCTTCTTCTGGCTGGCCAACCAGCAGTGGTATGTCCGCGGTGCCGCACTGGCGGTAGGTATCATCGCTGGCGTGGCCGTCGGTCTGATGTCCGCACCTGGCAAGAGCCTCATCGCGTTTGCCAAGGATTCGTACAAGGAAGTCCGCAAGGTCGTTTGGCCCACCCGCAAGGAAGCAACGCAAACCACACTCGTCGTGTTCGGTTTCGTGCTCGTGATGGCGATTTTCCTCTGGTTGAGTGACAAATCGATCGAATGGGTGATTTTCTCGGCGATTCTGGGTTGGAAATGATATGAGCGATACTCCGGCATCCCCGAGCGGAAAACGTTGGTACGTCGTGCACGCCTACTCCGGTATGGAGAAGAGCGTGCAACGCGCGCTTCAGGAGCGCATCGAACGTGCTGGCATGCAGGATAAATTCGGTCAGATCCTGGTTCCGACCGAAGAAGTGGTCGAAGTCAAAGGCGGCCACAAAGCTGTGACCGAGCGTCGTTTCTTCCCCGGCTACGTGCTGGTCGAAATGGAAATGACGGACGAAACGTGGCACCTCGTGAAGAACACGGCGAAGGTCACGGGTTTCGTCGGCGGTGCGCGTAACCGCCCGACCCCGATTTCCCCGAAGGAAGTCGAAAAGATCATGTCGCAGATGCAGGAAGGCGTCGAGAAGCCGCGCCCGAAAACCCTGTTCGAAGTGGGCGAGATGGTGCGTGTCAAGGAAGGTCCTTTCACGGATTTCAACGGCACGGTCGAAGAAGTCAACTACGAAAAATCGCGCGTGCGTGTGTCGGTCACCATCTTTGGCCGCTCCACCCCGGTCGAACTCGAGTTCGGTCAGGTCGAAAAAGTTTGATCCCGATTCGGTGGGCAGCCTCGGCTGCCCACCTTCGCGCTTACGGTCCGCGTTATGGCCGTTGAGGAGCGTCAGTAGCCAGCGGCGAACGCGCGTTATCACTCACCGAACGCCGTCTGGCGTTCCAACGAGGTTTACAAATGGCAAAGAAGATTGTCGGCTTTATCAAGCTGCAGATTCCTGCAGGTAAAGCCAACCCGTCGCCGCCGGTCGGTCCGGCACTGGGCCAGCGCGGCCTGAACATCATGGAGTTCTGCAAGGCGTTCAACGCGCAGACTCAAGGCATGGAGCCGGGTCTGCCGGTGCCGGTGGTCATCACGGCATACGCTGACAAGAGCTTCACGTTCGTGATGAAGACGCCGCCGGCGACCGTCCTGATCAAGAAGGCGGCAAAGGTGGACAAGGGCTCGAGCAAGCCGCACACCGACAAGGTCGGTTCGATCACGCGCGCTCAAGCCGAAGAAATCGCGAAGACCAAGATGCCGGACCTTACGGCAGCTGATCTGGACGCAGCCGTTCGCACCATCGCTGGTAGCGCACGCTCGATGGGCATCACTGTGGAGGGCGTGTAAATGGCTAAGATCTCCAAGCGCCGTCAGGCATTTGCCGCCAAGGTCGACCGTCAGAAGCTGTACGCGATCGAAGACGCACTGGCACTCGTGAAGGAATGCGCGAGCGCGAAGTTCAACGAATCGATCGACGTCGCAGTCCAGCTCGGCATCGATGCGAAGAAGTCGGACCAGGTCGTTCGTGGTTCGGTCGTTCTGCCGGCAGGTACGGGCAAGTCGGTTCGCGTTGCCGTGTTCGCACAAGGCGAAAAGGCCGAGCAGGCTCGTGCAGCAGGTGCGGAAATCGTCGGTATGGAAGACCTGGCTGAGCAGATCAAGGCTGGCCAGATGGACTTCGACATCGTGATCGCTTCGCCGGACACGATGCGTATCGTCGGTACGCTCGGTCAGATCCTCGGCCCGCGCGGCCTGATGCCGAACCCGAAGGTCGGCACGGTCACGCCGGACGTCGCAACGGCCGTCAAGAACGCGAAGGCTGGTCAGGTGCAATTCCGTGTCGACAAGGCCGGTATCATCCACGCGACCATCGGCCGTGCATCGTTCGAATCGACCGCACTGCGTTCGAACCTGTCGGCGCTGATCGAAGCGCTGCAGAAGGCGAAGCCGGCAACGAGCAAGGGCGTCTACCTGCGCAAGATCGCACTGTCGAGCACGATGGGCGTCGGCGTGCGTGTCGACCAGGCTACGCTGGCAGCACAGTAAGCAAGTATTCGGGCCGCTTCGTTCGCGAAGCGGCCTACATGGGCTTTGGGCGGTTGTTCGTGCAGTAGGGCGGGCAACCGGTTATCAAAGACCGTTGGTGGGACGCAGCAGGCAGGTGATCCCTTAATTCAAGCCAACGCAGATGGCGAACCCGAAAAAGTTTTGCAGTGGTGAAGCCGCAGGTCGTGAAGTGATTCACGGCATGAGGTGGAAATACTCCTAACGAGGTCGGACGCCGTTGTTGAACGAGGTACGTGAGGTTCCTGCCATACCGGCAAGCTGAACGTATCGTTTCTGGAGGCTAACCGTGCCGCTTAATAGAGAAGACAAGCAAGCCGTCGTCGCTGAGGTTTCCGCGCAAGTCGCGAAGGCCCAGACCGTTGTGCTGGCTGAGTATCGTGGAATTGCGGTTGGCGATCTGACCAAGCTGCGCGCGAAAGCGCGTGAGCAACAGGTTTACCTGCGCGTGTTGAAGAACACGCTGGCGCGTCGCGCTGTTGAAGGTACGCCTTTCGCTCCGCTGGCAGAGCAGATGACTGGTCCGCTGATCTACGGCATCTCGGAAGATGCAATTGCCGCTGCTAAGGTCGTCAACGACTTCAGCAAGAGCAATGACAAGTTGGTCATCAAGGCTGGTTCGTTCGATGGCAAGGTGATGGACAAGGCTGGCGTGCAAGCGCTGGCAAGCATCCCGAGCCGTGAAGAACTGCTCTCGAAGCTGCTGTTCGTTATGCAATCGCCTGTTTCGGGCTTCGCGCGTGCTCTGGCCGCGCTCGCCGAGAAGAAGCAAGCGGAAGCTGCGTAAGCGAACGTGCATCAGCGTTACTGATCGCTGGCTGTATCCGAATTCAATTTAGGAGTATTTCAAATGGCAATCGCAAAAGAAGACATCCTGGCAGCAGTCGAAGGGATGACCGTTCTGGAACTGAACGAACTGGTCAAGGCGTTCGAAGAGAAGTTTGGCGTGTCGGCAGCTGCAGTGGCAGTCGCTGGCCCGGCAGGCGGCGGCGCTGCTGCTGCTGCAGAAGAGAAGACCGAATTCACGGTCGTTCTGGCTGAAGCAGGCAGCAACAAGGTTGCAGTCATCAAGGCAGTTCGCGAACTGACGGGCCTGGGCCTGAAGGAAGCGAAGGACGTCGTTGACGGCGCACCGAAGGCTGTCAAGGAAGGCGTCGACAAGGCTGCTGCTGAAGAAGCCAAGAAGAAGCTGGAAGAAGCTGGCGCGAAGGTCGAAGTCAAGTAAGTTTCGACGCGCTGTGCGAAGGCTGGCGGTATTTTCACCGCCGGCCTTTTTGTGCTTTGTGGGGACGTTATTCTGGCACTCATTCGGGAGCCCGAATAATCGGCCCCAGAAGCCAAAGAAAACCGCCAAATCGTTGTCAATGGTCACGATTGGCGTTTCTCTTTGTCTTCTGAAGCGACTGCAGAAGGCAAGTTTGGTCGGGTAGCGGGCAACACAGGCATCCGCTGCCGTCAGCCAGCGGTTGGTAGCGGCCAACCACCAAGCTTCTCGGCTCGTTCAAGCCGTTGGACGGCCATCGGGTCTCAGTCGGTGAACACTCGGGTTTGAAACGTCCAGGTATTCCGCCTCGACAGCACCCGCCGTGATTCGGAGATCGTATGCAATATTCCTTCACCGAGAAGAAGCGCATTCGCAAGAGTTTCGCGAAGCGCCCCATCGTTCACCAAGTTCCGTTCTTGCTGGCCACCCAGCTTGAATCATTCAGCACGTTTCTGCAAGCCGATGTGCTTGGCACGCAACGCAAGCCTGAAGGTTTGCAGGCCGCGTTCACATCGGTATTTCCCATTGTTTCGCACAACGGCTTCGCGCGCCTCGAGTTCGTGAGCTATGCGTTGTCCGCGCCGGCATTCAACATCAAGGAATGCCAGCAGCGTGGCCTGACGTACTGCTCCGCGCTGCGCGCGAAGGTCCGCCTCGTCATCCTCGACAAGGAATCGCCGAACAAGCCGGTCGTCAAGGAAGTGAAGGAGCAGGAAGTGTACATGGGCGAAATGCCGCTCATGACGCCGACGGGCTCGTTCGTCATCAATGGCACCGAGCGTGTCATCGTCTCGCAGCTGCACCGTTCGCCGGGCGTGTTCTTCGAACACGACAAGGGCAAGACGCACAGCTCGGGCAAGCTGCTGTTCTCGGCACGGATCATTCCGTACCGTGGCTCGTGGCTCGACTTCGAATTCGATCCGAAGGACATCCTGTACTTCCGCGTCGACCGTCGCCGCAAGATGCCGGTCACGATCCTGCTGAAGGCCATCGGCCTGACGCCGGAACAGATCCTCGCGAACTTCTTCGTGTTCGACAACTTCACGCTGATGGACGAAGGCGCGCAACTCGAGTTCGTGCCCGAGCGCCTGCGTGGTGAAGTCGCGCGTTTCGACATCACGGATCGTGATGGCAAGGTCATCGTCCAGAAGGACAAGCGGATCAACGCGAAGCACATTCGCGACCTCGAAGCCGCGAAGACCAAGTTCATCTCGGTGCCGGAAGACTATCTGCTCGGCCGCGTGCTGGCGAAGAACGTCGTCGACGGCGACACCGGCGAAGTGATCGCGAACGCGAACGACGAAGTCACGGAAAGCGTGCTCGAGAAGTTGCGCGAAGCGGGCATCAAGGACATCCAGACGCTCTACACGAACGATCTGGACCAGGGTCCGTACATCTCGTCGACGCTGCGCGTTGACGAAACGACCGACAAGACGGCCGCGCGCATCGCGATCTACCGCATGATGCGTCCGGGCGAGCCGCCGACCGAAGAAGCGGTCGAGGCGCTGTTCAACCGTCTGTTCTACAGCGAAGAAGCGTACGACCTGTCGAAGGTCGGCCGTATGAAGTTCAACCGCCGCGTCAGCCGTGACGAGATCACCGGTCCGATGACGCTGCAGGACGACGACATCCTCGCGACGATCAAGATCCTCGTCGAGCTGCGCAACGGCAAGGGCGAAGTGGACGACATCGACCACCTCGGCAATCGTCGCGTGCGTTGCGTCGGCGAACTGGCGGAAAACCAGTTCCGCGCGGGTCTCGTGCGTGTCGAGCGCGCGGTCAAGGAACGCCTCGGCCAGGCCGAAAGCGAAAACCTGATGCCGCACGACCTGATCAACTCGAAGCCGATTTCGTCGGCGATCCGCGAGTTCTTCGGTTCGTCGCAGTTGTCGCAGTTCATGGACCAGACCAACCCGCTGTCGGAAATCACGCACAAGCGCCGTGTTTCCGCGCTGGGCCCGGGCGGTCTGACGCGCGAGCGTGCAGGCTTCGAAGTCCGTGACGTGCACCCGACCCACTACGGCCGCGTGTGCCCGATCGAAACGCCGGAAGGTCCGAACATCGGCCTGATCAACTCGCTCGCACTGTACGCGCACCTGAACGAGTACGGCTTCCTCGAGACGCCGTACCGCAAGGTCGTGGACAGCAAGGTGACCGACCAGATCGACTACCTGTCGGCGATCGAGGAAGGCCGCTACATGATCGCCCAGGCGAACGCCGCGATCGACGAGAACGGCCAGCTGATCGACGAACTCGTGTCGTCGCGTGAAGCCGGCGAAACGATGATGGTCACGCCTGACCGTATCCAGTACATGGACGTTGCGCCGTCGCAGATCGTGTCGGTGGCAGCTTCGCTGATTCCGTTCCTCGAGCACGATGACGCGAACCGTGCACTGATGGGTTCGAACATGCAGCGTCAGGCCGTGCCGTGTCTGCGTCCGGAAAAGCCGGTCGTCGGTACGGGCATCGAGCGCACCTGTGCGGTCGACTCGGGTACGACGGTCCAGGCGTTCCGCGGCGGCGTCGTCGACTATGTCGACGCAGGCCGTATCGTGATTCGCGTGAACGACGACGAAGCAGTCGCAGGTGAAGTTGGTGTCGACATCTACAACCTGATCAAGTACACGCGTTCGAACCAGAACACGAACATCAACCAGCGTCCGATCGTGAAGATGGGCGACAAGGTCTCGCGCGGCGACGTGCTGGCCGACGGCGCCTCGACGGACCTGGGCGAGCTCGCGCTCGGCCAGAACATGCTGATCGCGTTCATGCCGTGGAACGGCTACAACTTCGAGGACTCGATCCTGATCTCGGAGAAGGTCGTGGCCGACGATCGCTACACGTCGATCCACATCGAAGAGCTGAACGTCGTTGCACGCGACACGAAGCTCGGGCCGGAAGAAATCACGCGCGACATCTCGAACCTGGCGGAAGTCCAGCTCGGCCGTCTCGACGAATCGGGCATCGTGTACATTGGTGCGGAAGTCGAAGCAGGCGACGTGCTGGTCGGCAAGGTCACGCCGAAGGGCGAGACCCAGCTGACGCCGGAAGAGAAGCTGCTGCGCGCGATCTTCGGCGAGAAGGCTTCGGACGTGAAGGACACGTCGCTGCGCGTGCCGTCGGGCATGAGCGGTACCGTGATCGACGTTCAGGTGTTCACGCGTGAAGGCATCCAGCGCGACAAGCGTGCACAACAGATCATCGACGACGAACTGAAGCGCTACCGTCTCGACCTGAACGACCAGCTGCGCATCGTGGAAGGCGACGCGTTCCAGCGTCTCGCCCGCATGCTGGTGGGCAAGGTCGCGAACGGCGGTCCGAAGAAGCTCGCGAAGGGCACGAAGATCGACCAGGCTTACCTGGAAGACCTCGACCACTATCACTGGTTCGACATCCGCCTGGCGGACGACGAAGCAGCGGTGCAGCTCGAAGCGATCAAGAACTCGATCGAAGAGAAGCGTCACCAGTTCGATCTCGCGTTCGAAGAGAAGCGCAAGAAGCTCACGCAAGGCGACGAACTGCCGCCGGGCGTGCTGAAGATGGTCAAGGTGTACCTTGCGGTGAAGCGCCGTCTGCAGCCTGGCGACAAGATGGCAGGCCGTCACGGTAACAAGGGTGTCGTGTCGAAGATCGTCCCGATCGAAGACATGCCGTACATGGCCGACGGCCGTCCGGCAGACGTCGTGCTGAACCCGCTCGGCGTGCCTTCGCGGATGAACGTGGGTCAGGTTCTGGAAGTGCACCTCGGCTGGGCCGCGAAGGGCCTCGGCTGGCGTATCGGCGAAATGCTGCAGCGTCAGGCGAAGATCGAGGAACTGCGCGTGTTCCTGACGAAGATCTACAACGAGTCGGGCCGCCAGGAAGACCTGGAAAGCTTCACCGACGACGAGATCCTCGAACTCGCGAAGAACCTGCGCGAAGGCGTGCCGTTCGCGACGCCGGTGTTCGACGGTGCGACCGAGGAAGAAATGGGCAAGATGCTCGACCTCGCGTTCCCGGACGACATCGCCGAACAGCTCGGCATGAATCCGTCGAAGAACCAGGTCCGCCTGTACGACGGCCGCACGGGTGAGATGTTCGAACGTCGCGTGACGCTCGGCTACATGCACTACCTGAAGCTGCACCACTTGGTCGACGACAAGATGCACGCGCGTTCGACCGGCCCGTACTCGCTCGTCACGCAGCAGCCGCTGGGTGGTAAGGCGCAGTTCGGTGGCCAGCGTTTCGGTGAAATGGAAGTGTGGGCACTCGAAGCGTACGGCGCGTCCTACGTGCTGCAGGAAATGCTGACGGTGAAGTCGGACGACGTGACCGGCCGGACGAAGGTGTACGAAAACCTCGTCAAGGGCGATCACGTCATCGATGCAGGCATGCCGGAATCCTTCAACGTGCTCGTGAAGGAAATCCGCTCGCTCGGTATCGACATCGATCTCGACCGCAATTAATCGGACTACGGAGAGAAAGCAATGAAAGCTCTGCTCGATCTATTCAAGCAAGTCCAACAGGAAGAAGTTTTCGACGCGATCAAGATCGGTCTGGCCTCGCCGGACAAGATCCGTTCGTGGTCGTTCGGTGAAGTGAAGAAGCCGGAGACCATCAACTACCGTACGTTCAAGCCGGAACGCGATGGTCTCTTCTGCGCGAAGATCTTCGGGCCGATCAAGGACTACGAGTGCCTGTGCGGCAAGTACAAGCGCCTGAAGCACCGCGGCGTGATCTGCGAGAAGTGCGGCGTCGAAGTGACGCTCGCGAAGGTGCGTCGCGAACGGATGGGCCACATCGAACTGGCCTCGCCGGTCGCGCACATCTGGTTCCTGAAGTCGCTGCCGTCGCGTCTGGGCATGGTGCTCGACATGACGCTGCGCGACATCGAACGCGTGCTGTACTTCGAAGCGTACGTGGTGATCGAACCGGGCATGACGCCGCTGAAGGCGCGGCAGATCATGACCGAAGAGGATTACTACAACAAGGTCGAGGAATACGGCGACGAATTCCGTGCCGAAATGGGCGCGGAAGGCGTGCGTGAACTGCTGCGCGCGATCAACATCGACGAGCAGGTCGAGACGCTGCGCACCGAGCTGAAGAACACCGGCTCGGAAGCGAAGATCAAGAAGTACGCGAAGCGCCTGAAGGTTCTCGAGGCATTCCAGCGCTCGGGCATCAAGCCCGAGTGGATGATCCTCGAAGTGCTGCCGGTGCTGCCGCCGGAACTGCGTCCGCTCGTGCCGCTGGACGGCGGCCGTTTCGCGACGTCGGACCTGAACGACCTGTATCGCCGCGTGATCAACCGTAACAACCGGTTGAAGCGCCTGCTCGAGCTGAAGGCACCTGAAATCATCGTCCGCAACGAAAAGCGGATGCTGCAGGAAGCCGTCGACTCGCTGCTCGACAACGGTCGTCGCGGCAAGGCGATGACGGGCGCGAACAAGCGTCCGCTGAAGTCGCTCGCCGACATGATCAAGGGCAAGGGCGGTCGTTTCCGTCAGAACCTGCTGGGCAAGCGCGTCGACTACTCGGGCCGTTCGGTCATCGTGGTCGGCCCGACGCTGAAGCTGCACCAGTGCGGTCTGCCGAAGCTGATGGCGCTCGAGCTGTTCAAGCCGTTCATCTTCAACAAGCTGGAAGTGATGGGCGTCGCGACGACCATCAAGGCCGCGAAGAAGGAAGTCGAGAACCAGACGCCGGTGGTGTGGGACATCCTCGAAGAGGTGATCCGCGAGCACCCGGTGATGCTGAACCGTGCGCCGACGCTGCACCGTCTCGGTATCCAGGCGTTCGAGCCGGTCCTGATCGAAGGCAAGGCAATTCAGCTGCACCCGCTCGTCTGCGCGGCGTTCAACGCCGACTTCGACGGTGACCAGATGGCCGTTCACGTGCCGCTGTCGCTCGAAGCGCAGATGGAAGCGCGCACGCTGATGCTGGCGTCGAACAACGTGCTGTTCCCGGCCAACGGCGATCCGTCGATCGTGCCGTCGCAGGATATCGTGCTGGGTCTGTACTACGCGACCCGCGAAGCGATCAACGGCAAGGGCGAAGGCCTGTCGTTCACCGGCGTGTCGGAAGTGATCCGCGCGTACGAGAACAAGGAAGTCGAGCTGGCATCGCGCGTCAACGTGCGGATCACCGAAATGGTCCGCAACGAGGACACGTCGGAAGGCGCGCCGCAATTCGTGCCGAAGATCTCGCTGTACGCGACGACCGTCGGTCGCGCGATCCTGTCGGAGATCCTGCCGCACGGCCTGCCGTTCTCGGTGCTGAACAAGCCGCTGAAGAAGAAGGAAATCTCGCGCCTGATCAACACCGCGTTCCGCAAGTGCGGTCTGCGTGCGACGGTCGTGTTCGCCGACCAGCTGATGCAGTCGGGTTTCCGTCTCGCGACGCGCGCCGGTATTTCGATCTGCGTGGACGACATGCTCGTGCCGCCGCAGAAGGAAACGATTGTCGGCGACGCCGCGAAGAAGGTGAAGGAGTACGACCGCCAGTACATGTCGGGTCTCGTCACCGCGCAGGAACGCTACAACAACGTGGTCGACATCTGGTCGGCGACGTCGGAAGCGGTCGGCAAGGCGATGATGGAGCAGCTGTCGACGGAGCCGGTGACGGACCGCGACGGCAACGAGACGCGCCAGGAGTCGTTCAACTCGATCTACATGATGGCCGACTCGGGCGCCCGGGGTTCGGCGGTGCAGATTCGTCAGCTGGCCGGTATGCGAGGCCTGATGGCGAAGCCGGACGGCTCGATTATCGAGACGCCGATTACCGCGAACTTCCGCGAAGGCCTGAACGTGTTGCAGTACTTCATCTCGACCCACGGTGCACGTAAGGGTCTGGCTGATACGGCACTGAAGACCGCGAACTCGGGTTACCTGACGCGTCGTCTCGTCGACGTCACGCAGGATCTCGTGGTGGTCGAGGACGATTGCGGCACGTCGAACGGCGTGGCGATGAAGGCCCTCGTCGAAGGCGGTGAAGTCGTCGAAGCGCTGCGCGACCGTATCCTCGGCCGCGTCGCGGTCGCGGACGTCGTGAACCCGGAAACGCAGGAAACGCTGTACGAATCGGGCACGCTGCTTGACGAAACGGCGGTCGAGGAAATCGAACGCCTCGGCATCGACGAAGTGCGCGTGCGCACGCCGCTGACCTGCGAAACGCGTTACGGTCTGTGCGCGGCCTGCTACGGCCGTGACCTGGGCCGCGGCTCGCTCGTGAACGTCGGCGAAGCAGTCGGCGTGATCGCGGCACAGTCGATCGGTGAGCCGGGCACGCAGCTGACGATGCGTACGTTCCACATCGGTGGTGCGGCATCTCGTGCGGCAGTGGCGTCGTCGGTCGAAGCGAAGAGCAACGGTATCGTGCGCTTCACGGCGACGATGCGTTACGTCACCAACGCGAAGGGCGAGCAGATCGTCATTTCGCGTTCGGGCGAGGCGCTGATCACCGACGATTTCGGTCGCGAGCGCGAGCGTCACAAAGTGCCGTACGGCGCGACGCTGCTGCAGCTCGACGGCGCGACGATCAAGGCCGGCACTCAGCTGGCGACGTGGGATCCGATGACGCGTCCGATCATCACCGAGTACGGTGGTACGGTGAAGTTCGAGAACGTCGAGGAAGGCGTGACCGTCGCGAAGCAGATCGACGACGTGACCGGCCTGTCGACGCTGGTCGTGATCGACGTGAAGCGTCGTGGTTCGCAAGCTTCGAAGAGCGTGCGTCCGCAGGTGAAACTGCTCGACGCGAACGGCGACGAAGTGAAGATCCCGGGCACGGAACACGCAGTGCAGATCGGCTTCCAGGTCGGCGCACTGATCACCGTGAAGGACGGCCAGCAAGTGCAGGTAGGTGAAGTGCTTGCACGTATCCCGACCGAAGCGCAGAAGACGCGTGACATTACCGGCGGTCTGCCGCGAGTGGCGGAACTGTTCGAAGCGCGTTCGCCGAAGGATGCCGGCATTCTCGCGGAAGTCACCGGTACGACGTCGTTCGGCAAGGACACGAAGGGCAAGCAGCGTCTCGTCATCACGGACCTCGAAGGTAATCAGCACGAGTTCCTGATCGCGAAGGAAAAGCAGGTCCTGGTCCACGATGCTCAGGTCGTCAACAAGGGCGAAATGATCGTGGACGGCCCGGCCGATCCGCACGACATCCTGCGTCTGCAGGGTATCGAGGCGCTGTCGCGCTACATCGTCGACGAAGTGCAGGACGTGTATCGTCTGCAGGGCGTGAAGATCAACGACAAGCACATCGAGGTGATCGTTCGCCAGATGCTGCGTCGTGTGCAGATCACCGACAACGGCGATACGCGCTTCATCCCGGGCGAACAGGTCGAGCGTTCCGACATGCTGGACGAGAACGATCGCATGATCGCCGAGGACAAGCGTCCGGCGTCGTACGACAACGTGCTCCTCGGTATCACGAAGGCGTCGCTGTCGACCGACTCGTTCATCTCCGCGGCATCGTTCCAGGAAACGACCCGCGTGCTGACCGAAGCGGCGATCATGGGCAAGCGCGACGATCTGCGCGGCCTGAAGGAAAACGTGATCGTCGGCCGTCTGATCCCGGCCGGTACGGGTCTCGCGTTCCACAAGGCACGCAAGGCGAAGGAGATGTCCGACCGCGAGCGTTTCGACCAGATCGCAGCGGAAGAGGCATTCGACTTCGGTACGCCGAGCGCGCCGGCCGAAGAGCCGCAACACCCGGCAGCGGAGTAAGCGCGGGCGGCGCGAGCCGCTTCACGCTGCGCTATTCGCTGTCATCGAAACCGCCCGGTCCGCCGGGCGGTTTTTTTTATCCGTCGTTCACGTGCATGACGGGCTTGCCGCACGGTTGCGCAGGCCCGTCATGCGCGCGCGCGAACGCTGTCCGATTGGCCAACGTTGCACGATTCGCCGCGCGCAGCGCGAGCGGGTTGTTAAAATTGCGGTCATCGTTCTGCCGTCCTCGTTCTCATTCATGTCCCGCGCCCTCGAAATCCTCGACGAAGTCTTTGGTTATTCCGCCTTTCGCGGCCAGCAGGGCGAGATCGTCGAACACGTCGCCGGCGGCGGCGATTGCCTCGTGCTGATGCCGACGGGCGGCGGCAAGTCGCTGTGCTACCAGATTCCGGCGCTGCTGCGCCGCGAGGCCGGGCAGGGCGCCGGCATCGTGGTGTCGCCGCTGATCGCGCTGATGCAGGACCAGGTCGCCGCGCTGAGCGAAGTCGGCGTGCGCGCGGCCTACCTGAACTCGACGCTGTCGGGCGCCGAGGCCGCGGCGACCGAGCGCGCGCTGCGGGAGGGCGAGATCGATCTGCTGTACGTCGCGCCCGAGCGGTTGATGACCGGGCGCTTCCTCGACCTGCTCGAGCGCGCGAAGATCGGCCTGTTCGCGATCGACGAGGCGCACTGCGTGTCGCAATGGGGGCATGACTTCCGACCCGAATACATCCAGCTGTCGGTGCTGCACGAGCGCTTCCCGTCGGTGCCGCGCATCGCGCTGACGGCCACTGCCGACGCGATCACGCGCGACGAGATCGTCCATCGTCTCGCGCTCGACGATGCGCGCGTGTTCGTGTCGAGCTTCGACCGCCCGAACATCCGTTACCGGATCGTCGAGAAAGACAACGCGCGCGCGCAGCTGCTCGACTTCATCCGTGCCGAGCACACGAACGCGGACGGCACGACCGACGCGGGCGTCGTCTATTGCCTGTCGCGCCGCAAGGTCGAGGAAACGGCCGAATGGCTGAAGGCACAGGGCATGCGCGCGCTGCCGTATCACGCGGGGATGGAGTTCGAGGTGCGGCAGAAGCACCAGGAGATGTTCCAGCGGGAGGAAGGCATCGTGATGTGCGCGACGATCGCGTTCGGCATGGGTATCGACAAGCCGGACGTGCGCTTCGTTGCACACCTCGATTTGCCGAAGAGCGTCGAAGGCTATTACCAGGAAACCGGCCGCGCGGGCCGCGACGGGATGCCGGCGAACGCATGGATGGCGTATGGGCTCGGCGACGTCGTCCAGCAGCGCAAGATGATCGACGAGTCCGATGCGGACGACGCGCACAAGCGTGTGCAGACGTCGAAGCTCGATGCGTTGCTCGGGCTGTGCGAGACGATCTCATGCCGGCGCGTGCGGCTTCTGAACTACTTCGGCGAGGCGAGCCAGCCGTGCGGCAACTGCGATACGTGCCTCGAGCCGCCCGATTCATGGGACGCTACGCGCGAGGCGCAGATGGCGCTGTCGTGTGTGTTCCGCGCGCAGCGTGCGAGCGGCTTCAATTTCGGCTCGAGCCATCTGATTGAGATCCTGCGCGGGGGCCGCACCGAGAAGGTGTTGCAGCGCGGCCACGACCAGCTCAGCACGTTCGGGATCGGCGCGTCGCTGTCCGAGCCCGAATGGCGCGCGATTTTCCGGCAGCTCGTCGCGTATGGCTATCTGGCGGTCGACCATGGCGGCTTCGGCGCGCTGATGCTGACCGAAGCCGCGAAGCCCGTGCTGAAGAACGAGGAGAAGGTCACGCTGCGCCGCTACGTGAAGCCGCAGCGCACGCGCCAGTCGTCGAGCCGCAGCGGCACGCGCGTCGACCCGACAGCCGGCATGGGCACGCGGGAGCGCGCCCGGTGGGACGCGCTGCGTGCATGGCGCGCGGAAACCGCGAAGTCCGACGGCGTGCCGGCCTACGTGATCTTCCATGACGCGACGCTGGCCGAAATCGCGCGCAACGCGCCGGAGACGATCGACGACCTGCGCCATATCCCCGGCATGGGCGTGCGCAAGCTCGAACGCTTCGGCGACGAGATCATCGACGTCGTCGAATCGGCGTGACACAGGTATTCCGACCCTTCCGGTAAACCGCCCGTGCGACTAGTGAATTACGCAAGCCGTTGACTTAGTTGGCATTTCCGGAATATTATGCTGGGTTCCGGTATTCGGTGGGCCGAGTCGCGTTCGAAGGTTCGTGTCCGTACCGCCGGTTCGGAAGTCAACTGTGCGTCGATTCTCGCTTTGCCCGAAATCGCTGTGCAGATTTTGTTCAATTTCAGGAATAAACAATGCCAACCATCAACCAACTGGTTCGCAAAGGCCGTCAGTCGGAAACGACGAAGAGCAAGAGCCCGGCCCTGCAGGACTGCCCCCAGCGTCGCGGCGTGTGCACCCGTGTGTACACGACGACGCCGAAGAAGCCGAACTCGGCACTCCGTAAGGTCGCCAAGGTTCGTCTGACGAACGGTTTCGAAGTGATTTCGTACATCGGCGGTGAAGGCCACAACCTGCAGGAACACTCGGTTGTGCTGATCCGCGGCGGCCGTGTGAAGGACTTGCCGGGTGTGCGTTACCACATGGTTCGCGGCTCGCTGGATACCCAGGGCGTCAAGGACCGTAAGCAAGCGCGCTCGAAGTACGGCGCGAAGCGTGCAAAGGCTGCCAAGTAAGCAGTTTTTGATCAGGGATCGCCGCAGGGCGGTCAAGGCGGGAGTGCCGGATTGCCGGTGCTGTCGAGTAAGTGGTCACCCGGCCAAGCTGGTTAGTCGTGAAGATGTGATCGGGTTTGTTGGTGGCCGCGGAGCTGAATACAGCTCCAACTGAACAAGTAAAGGAAGAATCATGCCGCGTCGTCGCGAAGTCCCCAAGCGGGAAGTGTTGCCGGATCCGAAGTTCGGCAACGTTGATGTTGCCAAGTTCATGAACATGCTGATGCTGTCCGGCAAGAAGTCGGTCGCAGAGCGCATCGTTTATGGCGCATTCGAACAAATCCAGACCAAGGGTGGCAAGGACCCGCTGGAAGTGTTCACGGTTGCGCTCAACAACGTGAAGCCGGTGGTCGAAGTGAAGAGCCGCCGCGTTGGTGGTGCCAACTATCAAGTTCCGGTCGAAGTGCGCCCGTCGCGTCGTATGGCATTGGCGATGCGCTGGCTGCGTGAGGCTGCGAAGAAGCGCAGCGAGAAGTCGATGGCTCTGCGCCTGGCAGGCGAACTCTCCGAAGCGGCCGAAGGCCGTGGCGGCGCGATGAAGAAGCGCGATGAAGTTCACCGCATGGCAGAAGCCAACCGCGCGTTCTCGCATTTCCGTTTCTAAGCGCCTGGCTGGGCTGTTTGCGGAAATAAATTCCGGGCGGGTGCGCTTTTCAGGCGCCTCGCCCGTTTGTGTTGAAGCATGATGCAGCAGGGCTGCATCATGCCATCCCAGTAGAGGATCAAAGTGGCTCGCAAGACTCCTATCGAGCGCTACCGCAATATCGGTATTAGCGCTCACATCGACGCCGGCAAAACGACGACGACCGAGCGCATTCTGTTTTACACCGGTGTGAACCACAAGATCGGTGAAGTCCACGACGGCGCAGCAACGATGGACTGGATGGAGCAGGAACAGGAGCGTGGCATCACGATCACGTCCGCTGCTACCACGGCCTTCTGGAAGGGCATGGGCGGCAACTATCCGGAACACCGCATCAACATCATCGACACCCCGGGCCACGTCGACTTCACGATCGAAGTGGAGCGTTCGATGCGCGTGCTCGACGGCGCGTGCATGGTGTACTGCGCAGTGGGCGGCGTGCAGCCGCAGTCGGAAACGGTGTGGCGCCAGGCTAACAAGTACAAGGTGCCCCGTCTCGCGTTCGTCAACAAGATGGACCGTACCGGCGCGAACTTCTTCAAGGTCTACGACCAGCTCCGTCTGCGCCTGAAGGCGAACCCGGTTCCGGTCGTGGTGCCGATCGGCTCGGAAGAAAACTTCAAGGGCGTGGTCGACCTGATCAAGATGAAGGCGATCATTTGGGACGAAGCGTCGCAAGGCACGAAGTTCGACTACGTCGACATCCCGGCCGAGCTCGCAGAGACCTGCAAGGAATGGCGCGAGAAGATGGTCGAAGTGGCTGCTGAAGCCAGCGAAGACCTGATGAACAAGTACCTGGAAGAAGGCGATCTGCCGGAAGCCGACATCGTCAAGGCACTGCGCGACCGTACGATCGCGTGCGAAATCCAGCCGATGCTGTGCGGTACCGCGTTCAAGAACAAGGGCGTGCAGCGTATGCTCGACGCCGTGATCGACTTCCTGCCGTCGCCGGTCGACATCCCGCCGGTCAAGGGCGAGCTCGAGAACGGTGAAGAAGCAGAGCGCAAGGCATCGGACGAAGAGAAGTTCTCGTCGCTCGCGTTCAAGATCATGACCGACCCGTTCGTCGGCCAGCTGATCTTCTTCCGTGTGTACTCGGGCGTCGTCAACTCGGGCGACACGCTGCTGAACTCGACCAAGGGCAAGAAGGAACGCCTCGGCCGTATTCTGCAGATGCACGCGAACCAGCGTGAAGAAATCAAGGAAGTTCGTGCAGGCGACATCGCAGCTGCGGTCGGCCTGAAGGAAGCGACCACCGGCGACACGCTGTGCGATCCGGCAAATCCGATCGTGCTCGAGCGCATGGTGTTCCCGGAGCCGGTGATTTCGCAGGCTGTCGAGCCGAAGACCAAGGCTGACCAGGAAAAGATGGGCCTCGCACTGAACCGTCTGGCTCAGGAAGATCCGTCGTTCCGCGTGCAGACCGACGAAGAGTCGGGCCAGACCATCATTTCGGGCATGGGCGAGCTCCACCTCGAAATTCTGGTCGACCGGATGAAGCGTGAATTCGGCGTGGAAGCAACCGTCGGCAAGCCGCAGGTTGCATACCGCGAAACGATCCGTTCGACGGCGAAGGACGTCGACGGCAAGTTCGTCAAGCAGTCGGGTGGTCGCGGCCAGTACGGTCACGCAGTCATCACGCTCGAGCCGAACGAACAAGGCAAGGGTTACGAGTTCTTCGACGAGATCAAGGGTGGTGTGATTCCGCGTGAATACATCCCGGCGGTCGACAAGGGTATCCAGGACACGCTGAAGTCGGGCGTGCTGGCTGGCTTCCCGGTCGTCGACGTGAAGGTTCACCTGACGTTCGGTTCGTACCACGACGTTGACTCGAACGAAAACGCGTTCCGCATGGCCGGTTCGATGGCGTTCAAGGAAGCGATGCGCAAGGCGAATCCGGTCGTCCTCGAGCCGATGATGGCTGTCGAAGTCGAGACGCCGGAAGACTACATGGGCAACGTGATGGGCGACCTGTCGGGTCGTCGCGGCATCGTCCAGGGCATGGAAGACATGGTTGGCGGCGGCAAGATCGTTCGCGCCGAAGTGCCGCTGTCGGAAATGTTCGGTTACTCGACGTCGCTGCGTTCGCTGACGCAAGGTCGTGCAACGTACACGATGGAGTTCAAGCACTACGCTGAAGCTCCGCGCAACGTTGCTGAAGCGATCATCAGTGCGAAGTCGAAGTAAATCTCCAGCTACCAACTGATATTTTTTGAAAGAAGAGAATCATGGCAAAAGGTAAATTTGAGCGGACCAAGCCGCACGTCAACGTTGGTACGATTGGTCACGTTGACCACGGCAAGACGACGCTGACGGCAGCGATCACGACGGTTCTGACGAAGAAGTTCGGCGGCGAAGCGAAGGCATACGACCAGATCGACGCGGCACCGGAAGAAAAGGCGCGCGGCATCACGATCAACACGGCACACGTCGAGTACGAAACGGCAAACCGCCACTACGCACACGTCGACTGCCCGGGCCACGCTGACTATGTGAAGAACATGATCACGGGCGCAGCGCAGATGGACGGCGCGATCCTGGTTTGCTCGGCAGCAGACGGCCCGATGCCGCAAACGCGTGAGCACATCCTGCTGGCGCGTCAGGTTGGCGTTCCGTACATCATCGTGTTCCTGAACAAGTGCGACATGGTGGACGACGCTGAACTGCTCGAGCTGGTCGAGATGGAAGTTCGCGAACTCCTGTCGAAGTACGACTTCCCGGGCGACGACACGCCGATCGTGAAGGGTTCGGCGAAGCTGGCGCTGGAAGGCGACACGGGCGAGCTGGGCGAAGTGGCGATCATGAGCCTGGCAGACGCGCTGGATACGTACATCCCGACGCCGGAGCGTGCAGTTGACGGCGCGTTCCTGATGCCGGTGGAAGACGTGTTCTCGATCTCGGGCCGTGGTACGGTGGTGACGGGTCGTGTCGAGCGCGGCATCGTGAAGGTCGGCGAGGAAATCGAAATCGTCGGTATCAAGCCGACGGTGAAGACGACCTGCACGGGCGTTGAAATGTTCCGCAAGCTGCTGGACCAAGGTCAGGCAGGCGACAACGTCGGTATCCTGCTGCGCGGCACGAAGCGTGAAGACGTGGAGCGTGGTCAGGTTCTGGCGAAGCCGGGTTCGATCACGCCGCACACGCACTTCACGGCTGAAGTGTACGTGCTGAGCAAGGACGAAGGCGGCCGTCACACGCCGTTCTTCAACAACTACCGTCCGCAGTTCTACTTCCGTACGACGGACGTGACGGGTTCGATCGAGCTGCCGAAGGACAAGGAAATGGTGATGCCGGGCGACAACGTGTCGATCACGGTGAAACTGATCGCTCCGATCGCGATGGAAGAAGGTCTGCGCTTCGCAATCCGCGAAGGCGGCCGTACCGTCGGCGCCGGCGTCGTCGCCAAGATCATCGAGTAATATCGACGATCCGCGGATCCCTCCGGGGTCCGCGATTCCACGGTAGGCAGTTGTACCGTCGAAACCGGGTGTCCAGTTTGATCTGGCACCCGGTTTTGTCTTTGTGGCGTGCCGTCACGCGCGTCGATAAACCCGCACCACCATTTCGGTTTTTCGTGTAGAATCGCGGGCTTAGCAGTGGAAGTACCGTTCGGAACCGGGCGCCTCGCTCCCCGCAGGCAACAGGTTTCGCGTTCTTTTAGTGTCCGGCGATGCAACATCGCCTCGCTCTTTTCAAGGAATCGTCATGCAGCAACAGAAAATCCGCATTCGCCTGAAGGCTTTCGACTATCGTCTGATCGATCAATCGGCAGCCGAGATTGTCGATACCGCGAAGCGGACTGGCGCAATCGTCCGTGGCCCGGTGCCGCTGCCGACGCGCATCCAGCGTTTTGACATCCTGCGTTCGCCGCACGTCAACAAGACGTCGCGCGATCAGCTCGAAATCCGTACCCACCAGCGCCTGATGGACATCGTCGATCCGACCGACAAGACGGTTGACGCGCTGATGAAGCTCGACCTGCCGGCTGGCGTCGACGTGGAAATCAAGCTGCAGTAAGGCTTTCGGCGCCAACCGGTTTGTCGGGTGGTGCTAAGTCTTTGTATTGCTTGCGGAAATCGAGAGGTCGGGCTATACTGCTTGGCTTTTCGCGTATTCGCGTAAAAAAGTTGGGCCTTGCGTGCCCGGCATTTTGTAAATCAGCCCCGACCAATCGCAGTCGGGAATGGAGAAAATGATGAGCCTTGGACTCGTAGGTCGCAAGGTTGGCATGACCCGTATCTTCACGGCTGAAGGGGATTCGATTCCCGTCACCGTGCTGGACGTGTCGGACAACCGCGTGACGCAGATCAAGACTGTTGAAACCGACGGCTACACGGCCGTGCAGGTTGCATTCGGCTCCCGCCGCGCATCGCGCGTGACGAAGCCGCTGGCAGGTCATCTCGCCAAAGCCGGTGTCGAAGCCGGTGAAATCCTCAAGGAATTCCGCATTGACGCGGCCAAGGCAGCCGAGCTGTCGAATGGCGCCGTGGTCGGTGCTGATCTTTTCGAAGTGGGCCAGAAGGTCGACGTGCAGGGCGTGTCGATCGGTAAGGGCTACGCCGGTACGATCAAGCGTTACAACTTCTCCTCCGGCCGTGCCACGCACGGTAACTCGCGCTCGCACAACGTGCCGGGCTCGATCGGTATGGCGCAGGATCCGGGTCGTGTTTTCCCGGGTAAGCGCATGACGGGTCACCTCGGTGACGTTACGGTGACGGTGCAGAACCTCGAAATCGCGCGTATCGACGCAGAGCGCAAGCTGCTGCTCGTCAAGGGTGCGATTCCGGGTGCGAAGGGCGGCAAGGTTTTCGTGACGCCGGCCGTCAAGACCAAGGGGGCGAAATAATGGAACTCAAGCTCCTGAACGAAAATGGTCAGGAAGGTGCAGTGGTTAACGCGTCGGACGTCGTGTTCGGCCGTGACTACAACGAAGCGCTGATCCACCAGGTCGTCGTCGCGTACCAGGCGAATGCTCGCCAGGGTAACCGCGCACAGAAGGACCGTGAGCAAGTCAAGCACACCACCAAGAAGCCGTGGCGTCAGAAGGGTACGGGCCGCGCTCGTGCCGGTATGTCGTCGAGCCCGCTGTGGCGTGGCGGTGGTCGCATCTTCCCGAACTCGCCGGAAGAAAACTTCTCGCACAAGGTCAACAAGAAGATGCATCGCGCAGGTCTCTGCTCGATCTTCTCGCAGCTGGCCCGTGAAGGCCGTCTGTCGGTCGTCGAGGACATCATCCTCGAAGCGCCGAAGACCAAGCTGCTGGCTGACAAATTCAAGACCATGGGTCTCGACTCCGTGCTGATCATTACGGACACGGTTGACGAGAACCTGTACCTGGCATCGCGCAACCTGCCGCACGTGGCGATTGTCGAGCCGCGCTACGCTGACCCGCTGTCGCTGATCTACTTCAAGAAAGTGCTGGTCACGAAGGCTGCGGTCGCCCAGATCGAGGAGTTGCTGTCATGAGCGAGATTCGCAAGAACGATCATCGTTTGATGCAGGTCCTGCTCGCACCGGTGATCTCGGAAAAGGCGACGCTGGTTGCCGACAAGAACGAGCAAGTCGTGTTCGAAGTCGCACCGGATGCCACGAAGCAGGAAGTGAAGGCGGCTGTCGAGCTGCTGTTCAAGGTTGAAGTTGATTCGGTCAACGTGCTGGTTCAGAAGGGCAAGCAAAAGCGCTTCGGCCGTTCGATGGGCCGCCGTAAGGACGTGAAGAAGGCGTACGTTTGCCTGAAGCCCGGCCAGGAAATCAACTTTGAAGCGGAGGCCAAGTAATCATGGCAATCGTGAAAGTTAAACCGACTTCGCCGGGTCGCCGCGCGATGGTCAAGGTGGTCAACAAGAACCTGCACCAGGGCAAGCCGTTCGCGGCACTGCTCGACTCGCAGAGCTCGACCGCCGGCCGTAACAACAACGGCCGTATCACCACGCGTCACAAGGGTGGTGGTCACAAGCAGCACTACCGTATCGTCGATTTCCGTCGCACGAAGGATGGCATCCCGGCAAAGGTCGAGCGTCTCGAGTACGACCCGAACCGTAGCGCGAACATCGCGCTGGTGCTCTACGCAGACGGCGAGCGTCGCTACATCATCGCCCCGAAGGGCCTGACCGTCGGCCAGCAGCTGATGTCGGGTTCGGAAGCACCGATCCGTGCAGGCAACACGCTGCCGATCCGCAACATTCCGGTCGGTACGACGATCCACTGCATCGAGATGCTGCCGGGCAAGGGCGCGCAAATGGCGCGTTCGGCTGGCACGTCGGCCATGCTGCTGGCACGTGAAGGCGTCTACGCGCAGGTTCGTCTGCGTTCGGGCGAAATCCGCCGCGTGCACATCGAGTGCCGTGCAACGATCGGTGAAGTCGGCAACGAAGAGCATAGCCTGCGCCAAATCGGCAAGGCTGGCGCGAACCGCTGGCGCGGTATCCGCCCGACGGTGCGTGGCGTTGCGATGAACCCGGTTGATCACCCGCACGGTGGTGGTGAGGGCAAGACGGCTGCAGGTCGCGACCCGGTGAGCCCGTGGGGTACGCCGGCTAAGGGTTACCGCACCCGCAGCAACAAGCGCACGACGACGATGATCGTCCAGCGCCGTCACAAGCGTTAAGGAGTAGGCAATGGCACGTTCTGTAAAAAAAGGTCCGTTCTGCGACGCCCATTTGCTGAAGAAAGTTGAGGCGGCTGCAGCTTCGCGCGACAAAAAGCCGATCAAGACCTGGTCGCGTCGCTCGACGATTCTGCCGGATTTCATCGGCCTGACGATCGCTGTTCACAACGGCCGTCAACACGTTCCGGTGTACATCTCGGAAAACATGGTCGGCCACAAGCTTGGCGAGTTCGCACTGACCCGTACGTTCAAGGGTCACGCGGCCGACAAGAAGGCCAAGAAATAAGGGGCAATCAAGATGGAAGTGAAAGCAATTCATCGCGGTGCCCGCATCTCGGCGCAAAAAACGCGCCTTGTGGCTGACCAGATCCGCGGTTTGCCGGTCGACAAGGCGCTGAACGTTCTGACGTTCTCGCCGAAGAAGGCGGCTGGCATCGTGAAGAAGGTTGTGCTGTCGGCAATCGCGAATGCGGAGCACAACGAAGGCGCTGATATCGACGAGCTCAAGATCAAGAGCATCTACGTCGACAAGGCTGCATCGCTCAAGCGTTTCACCGCGCGCGCCAAGGGCCGCGGTAACCGCATCGAGAAGCAATCCTGTCACATCACTGTGACGGTCGGGAATTAAGGAGCCATACGATGGGACAGAAAATTCATCCGACTGGCTTCCGCCTGGCTGTCAGCCGCAATTGGGCTTCGCGTTGGTACGCGAACAACAACAATTTCGCGGCGATGCTGCAGGAAGACATCGGTGTTCGTGAATACCTGAAGAAGAAGCTGAAGAACGCTTCGGTCGGTCGGGTGGTCATCGAGCGTCCGGCGAAGAACGCGCGCATCACGATTTACAGCTCGCGTCCGGGCGTCGTCATCGGCAAGAAGGGCGAGGATATCGAACAGCTGAAGACGGAACTGCAACGCCGCATGGGCGTGCCGGTTCACGTCAACATCGAAGAAATCCGCAAGCCCGAAACCGATGCTCAACTGATCGCTGACTCGATCACGCAACAGCTCGAGCGCCGGATCATGTTCCGTCGCGCGATGAAGCGTGCGATGCAGAACGCGATGCGTCTGGGTGCCCAAGGCATCAAGATCATGAGCGCAGGCCGTCTGAACGGTATCGAAATCGCTCGTACGGAGTGGTATCGCGAAGGTCGCGTGCCGCTTCACACGCTGCGTGCTGATATCGACTACGCGACTTCGGAAGCGAAGACGACTTACGGGATCATCGGCGTCAAGGTGTGGGTCTACAAGGGCGATACGCTCGGCCGCAACGATGCACCGGTGGTGGAAGAAGTAGCCGAAGACAAGCGTCCGCGTCGCAATGCGCGTCCGGGCGACCGTCGTCCGCGCCGTGACGGCGAAGGCGGCGCTCCGGGTGCTCGTCGTGGCGCACCGCGCCGTGGCGCCGGCAAGCCCGAAGACGGCAAGACTGGAGAATAACGATGCTGCAACCGAAACGCAGAAAGTATCGTAAAGAGCAGAAGGGTCGTAACACCGGCAAGGCGACGCGCGGCAACGCAGTGTCGTTCGGTGAGTTCGGCCTGAAGGCTATCGGTCGCGGTCGTTTGACCGCACGCCAGATTGAAGCGGCGCGTCGTGCAATGACGCGTCACATCAAGCGTGGCGGCCGCATCTGGATCCGGATCTTCCCGGACAAGCCGATTTCGCAAAAGCCGGCAGAAGTGCGTATGGGTAACGGTAAGGGTAACCCGGAGTACTACGTCGCCGAGATCCAGCCGGGCAAGATGCTCTATGAAATGGACGGCGTAACCGAAGAACTGGCACGCGAAGCGTTCCGTCTGGCTGCAGCCAAGCTGCCGCTGAAGACGGCATTCATCGTGCGCCAGCTCGGCGCCTAAGGAGAAAACATGAAGGCTTCCGAACTTCTCCAGAAAGACCAGGCCGCGCTCAACAAGGAGCTGGCGGACCTGCTGAAGGCGCAATTCGGCCTGCGCATGCAACTCGCGACCCAGCAGCTCACGAACACGAGCCAGCTGAAGAAGGTTCGTCGCGACATCGCACGTGTGCGGACCGTCATGACTCAGAAGGCGAACCAGAAATGAACGATAGCGTGAAAACCTCGCTGAAGCGGACGCTGGTCGGTCGGGTCGTCAGCAACAAGATGGACAAGACCGTCACCGTGCTGATCGAGCACCGCGTCAAGCACCCGATCTACGGCAAGTATGTCGTGCGCTCGAAGAAGTACCACGCGCATGATGAAGCGAACACCTGCAACGAAGGCGATCTCGTCGAAATCCAGGAAACTCGTCCTGTTTCGAAGACGAAGGCCTGGACGGTGTCGCGCCTCGTCGAAGCAGCTCGCGTCATCTAAGCGGGCAGAGCTGTAGGCAGTAACAGGCACTTCGCCATGAAGTGCTTGAAATCGCAAAGTTTTTGCTTGCGTGACCGGGATTATTTGTTATAATCCCGGTCTTCCCTCTTTATGGGAGCCCCGTCGCGGGCGAAGTTGGTGGGGGAAGCGGACTGGCGCCAGCCTGTCCGAAAGATTCACCGAATTGCGATGGCGGGTTTCGTTTGCCGTCGCTGCTGTTCCAACCCAAGCAGCCGATTGGCTGACGGGACCAAGACTGACCGAATGCATCATGGTGGTGCATCCGGATTAAGTTGGGAAAGACAAACCATGATCCAGACCGAATCTCGGCTCGAAGTAGCCGACAACACGGGTGCGCGTGAAGTCATGTGCATCAAGGTGCTCGGCGGCTCGAAGCGTCGTTATGCCGGCATTGGCGACATCATCAAGGTGACCGTCAAAGAAGCAACGCCGCGCGGGCGCGTGAAGAAAGGCGAAATCTACAACGCCGTGGTGGTCCGCACCGCCAAGGGTGTTCGCCGTCAAGACGGCTCGCTGATCAAGTTCGACGGCAACGCCGCTGTGCTTTTGAATAACAAGCTTGAGCCGATCGGCACCCGTATCTTCGGGCCGGTGACGCGTGAGCTGCGTAGCGAACGATTCATGAAGATCGTTTCGCTGGCGCCGGAAGTGCTGTAAGGAGTCGCGATGAACAAGATTCGCAAAGGTGACGAAGTCATCGTCGTCACTGGCAAAGACAAGGGCAAGCGCGGCGTCGTGCTGGCTGTCGGTGCAGAACATGTGACGGTTGAAGGTATCAACCTCGTCAAGAAGCATGTGAAGCCGAACCCGATGAAGGGTACGACGGGCGGCGTGGAAGCGAAGACGATGCCCCTGCATATTTCGAACGTCGCACTGGTCGACGCGAATGGCAAGGCGTCGCGTGTTGGCATCAAGGTCGAGGAAGGCAAGAAGGTTCGCTTCCTGAAGACGACCGGTGCCGTACTGAGCGCCTGACGCAGCGGAGTAAAAAATGGCTCGTTTTCAAGAGTTTTACAAAGAAAAGGTTGTGCCCGGCCTGATCGAGAAGTTCGGTTACAAGTCGGTCATGGAAGTGCCGCGCATCACCAAGATCACGCTGAACATGGGTCTTGGCGAAGCGATCGCTGACAAGAAGATCATCGAGAACGCCGTTGGCGACCTCACGAAGATCGCCGGCCAGAAGCCGGTCGTCACGAAGGCACGCAAGGCAATCGCAGGCTTCAAGATCCGCCAGGGCTACCCGATCGGCGCGATGGTGACGCTGCGCGGCCAGGCGATGTACGAATTCCTCGACCGTTTCGTGACCGTTGCCCTGCCCCGCGTGCGTGACTTCCGCGGTGTGTCGGGTCGTGCCTTCGATGGCCGCGGCAACTACAACATCGGTGTGAAAGAGCAGATCATTTTCCCCGAAATCGACTACGACAAGATCGACGCACTGCGTGGGCTGAACATCAGCATCACGACGACTGCGAAGACCGACGACGAAGCAAAGGCTCTGCTCGCCAGCTTCAAGTTCCCGTTCAGAAACTGAGGTTACCGTGGCTAAACTGGCACTGATCGAACGTGAAAAGAAGCGCGCCCGCCTGGTCGCGAAGTTCGCAGCAAAGCGCGAAGCGCTGAAGGCGATCGTCGAAGACCAAAGCAAGTCGGAAGAAGAGCGCTACGAAGCACGCCTTGAGCTGCAGCAACTGCCCCGCAACGCAAACCCGACCCGCCAGCGTAACCGCTGCGCGATCACGGGCCGTCCGCGTGGCACGTTCCGTAAATTCGGCCTCGCGCGTAACAAGATTCGTGAAATCGCATTCCGTGGCGAGATTCCTGGCCTGACCAAGGCGAGCTGGTAATAGGAGAAACGTAAATGAGCATGAGTGATCCTATCGCCGATATGCTGACTCGCATCCGCAACGCGCAGATGGTCGAGAAGGTATCGGTCGCGATGCCCTCGTCGAAGGTCAAGGTTGCAATCGCGCAAGTCCTCAAGGACGAAGGTTATATCGACGATTTCGCCGTCAAGGCGGAAGGTGCGAAGTCCGAACTGAATATCGCGCTGAAGTACTACGCAGGTCGCCCGGTCATCGAACGCCTCGAGCGCGTGTCGAAGCCTGGTCTGCGCGTGTACCGCGGCCGTAACGACATTCCGCAGGTCATGAACGGCCTGGGTGTGGCAATCGTGTCGACGCCGAAGGGCGTGATGACCGACCGCAAGGCGCGCGCTACCGGCGTCGGCGGCGAAGTCATCTGCTACGTTGCTTAAAGCCGAGGAGAGAGAAACATGTCTCGAGTAGGTAAGAGCCCGATCGCGCTGCAAGGCGCGGAAGTCAAGCTGGCCGACGGTGCGATCACCGTCAAGGGCCCGCTGGGCACCATCACGCAAGCGATCAATCCGCTCGTGAACGTGGCGAACAACGACGGCACGCTGAATCTGTCGCCGGTCGACGAAAGCCGCGAAGCAAATGCACTGTCGGGCACGATGCGCGCGATCATCGCGAATGCCGTGCACGGCGTGACCAAGGGTTTCGAGCGCAAGCTGACGCTGGTTGGCGTCGGTTATCGTGCGCAGGCGCAAGGCGACAAGCTGAACCTGTCGCTGGGTTTCTCGCACCCGGTGGTGCACCAGATGCCGGAAGGCGTCAAGGCTGAAACCCCGACGCAAACCGAAATCGTGATCAAGGGGATCAACAAGCAACAAGTCGGTCAAGTGGCTGCGGAAGTCCGCGGTTACCGTCCGCCGGAGCCCTACAAGGGCAAGGGCGTGCGCTATTCCGACGAGGTTGTGATCCTCAAAGAAACGAAGAAGAAGTAAGGGTGCGCAATCATGGATAAGACTCAATCTCGCCTGCGCCGCGCTCGCCAGACGCGTATCAAGATCGCTGAGCTGCAGGTCGCGCGTCTCGCCGTGCATCGCACGAACACGCACATCTACGCTCAAGTGTTCTCGCCCTGCGGCACCAAGGTGCTCGCCAGCGCGTCGACGCTCGAAGCAGAAGTGCGCGCTGAACTGGCCGACAAGTCGGGCAAGGGCGGCAACGTTAATGCCGCGACGCTGATCGGCAAGCGTATTGCCGAGAAGGCAAAGGCTGCCGGCATCGAATCCGTCGCCTTCGACCGCTCGGGCTTCCGCTACCATGGCCGCGTCAAGGCGCTGGCTGAGGCAGCTCGTGAAGCTGGGCTCAAGTTCTAAGGAAGGAATTCGTCATGGCAAAGATGCAAGCGAAAGTTCAGGCTGACGAGCGCGACGACGGCCTTCGTGAAAAGATGATTTCGGTCAACCGCGTGACCAAGGTCGTGAAGGGTGGCCGTATTCTCGGCTTCGCCGCACTGACCGTGGTTGGCGACGGCGATGGCCGCATCGGTATGGGCAAGGGCAAGGCGAAGGAAGTGCCGGTCGCTGTCCAGAAGGCAATGGAACAAGCTCGCCGCAACATGTTCAAGGTGCCGCTCAAGAACGGCACGCTGCAGCACGAAGTGCACGGCAAGCATGGCGCATCCGCTGTCCTCCTCGCTCCGGCGAAGGCAGGTACGGGCGTGATCGCCGGCGGCCCGATGCGCGCAGTGTTCGACGTGATGGGCGTTCAGAACGTCGTGGCCAAGAGCCACGGTTCGACGAACCCGTACAACCTCGTTCGCGCCACGCTGGACGGTCTGCGCAAGCAGTCGACCCCGGCAGACATCGCGGCGAAGCGCGGCAAGTCCGTCGAAGATATTTTGGGCTAAGCCCGGGTGGTCACCATGTCTGAAAAAACTGTCAAGGTTCAGCTCGTGAAGAGCCTGATCGGGACCCGCGAATCGCACCGTGCGACCGTGCGTGGCCTGGGCCTGCGCCGACTCAACTCGGTTAGCGAGCTGCAGGATACGCCGGCGGTCCGCGGCATGATCAACAAGGTCTCGTACCTCGTTAAGGTCATCGCGTAAGCGGCCCTACGGATCAAGGAGTTGATATGGAATTGAATAACCTGAAGCCGGCCGCTGGTGCAAAGCACGCCAAGCGTCGCGTCGGTCGCGGCATCGGTTCGGGCCTCGGCAAGACGGCTGGCCGTGGTCACAAGGGTCAGAAATCGCGTTCGGGCGGCTTCCACAAAGTCGGTTTCGAAGGTGGTCAGATGCCGCTGCAACGTCGTCTGCCGAAGCGCGGCTTCACGTCGCTGACGAAGGAATTCGTCGGTGAAGTGCGCCTGGGCGACCTCGAGAAGCTGCCGGTCGATGAAGTCGATCTGCTCGCACTGAAGCAAGCCGGCCTGGTCGGCGAGCTGACGAAGAGCGCGAAGATCATCGCGACGGGCGAACTGAAGCGCAAGATCGTCGTGAAGGGTCTCGGCGCCACCAAGGGTGCGCGCGCTGCGATCGAAGCGGCTGGCGGTTCGTTCGCCGAGTGACACGCGTAGCGCGTCGTTACTTGCATTCATCGGAGAAGGTACTTGGCTAACAGCCCGAGTCTTGCAAAACCCGGTCGAAGCACGGCGAAATTCGGCGATCTGCGTCGGCGAGCGATGTTCCTGCTCCTGGCGCTGATCGTCTATCGCATCGGCGCGCACATCCCCGTGCCGGGCATCGATCCGGATCAACTGGCGAAGCTGTTCCAGAGCCAGGCGGGCGGCATCCTGGGCATGTTCAACATGTTCTCGGGCGGCGCGCTTTCCCGCTTCACGATCTTTGCGCTGGGGATCATGCCGTACATCTCGGCGTCGATCATCATGCAGTTGCTGGCGATCGTCTCGCCGCAGCTCGAGGCGCTGAAGAAGGAAGGGCAGGCAGGGCAACGGAAGATCACGCAGTACACGCGGTATTTCACCGTGGTGCTCGCGACCTTCCAGGCGTTCGGTATCGCGGCTGCGCTGGAAAACCAGCCGGGCCTCGTGATCGACCCCGGCATGCTGTTCCGACTGACGACGGTCGTGACGCTGGTTACCGGCACGATGTTCCTGATGTGGCTGGGTGAGCAGATCACCGAGCGTGGTCTGGGCAACGGCATCTCGATCATCATCTTCGGCGGGATCGCAGCAGGGTTCCCGAATGCCGTCGGTGGGCTGTTCGAGCTGGTGCGTACGGGTTCGATGAGCATCATTTCGGCGATCATCATCGTCGCTCTGATTGCCGCGGTGACTTACCTGGTCGTGTTCATCGAACGCGGTCAGCGCAAGATCCTCGTGAACTACGCGAAGCGCCAGGTCGGCAACAAGATCTACGGTGGCCAGTCGTCGCACTTGCCGCTGAAGCTGAACATGTCGGGCGTGATTCCGCCGATCTTCGCATCGTCGATCATCCTGTTCCCGGCCACGATTCTCGGCTGGTTCAGCACGGGTCAGCCGTCGGGAAGCTGGATCTCCAACACGTTGCATAACGTCGCGGAGGCGCTGAAGCCGGGCCAGCCGGTCTATGTGCTGCTGTACACGCTGGCAATCGTGTTTTTCTGCTTCTTCTACACCGCACTGGTGTTCAACAGCAGGGAAACCGCGGACAACCTGAAGAAGAGCGGCGCGTTTGTTCCGGGTATTCGTCCGGGCGATCAGACCGCACGATATATCGACCGCATCCTCACGCGTCTGACGCTGGCCGGTGCGATCTACATCGTCTTCGTGTGTCTGCTGCCGGAATTCCTGGTGCTGCGCTGGAACGTGCCGTTTTATTTTGGTGGAACGTCGCTGCTGATCATTGTCGTCGTCACGATGGACTTCATGGCGCAGGTGCAGTCGTACGTTATGTCGCAACAGTATGAGTCGCTGCTCAAGAAGGCAAACTTCAAGGGCGGCAACATCCCAATGCGTTAATCAAGGACTATGGCCAAAGACGATGTAATCCAGATGCAAGGTGAGGTGATCGAAAACCTCCCGAATGCGACCTTCCGTGTGAAGCTGGAAAACGGCCATGTCGTGTTGGGGCATATCTCCGGGAAGATGCGGATGCACTACATCCGCATCCTGCCGGGCGACAAGGTGACGGTTGAATTGACGCCTTACGATCTGTCTCGTGCGCGGATCGTGTTCCGGGCGAAGTGATTTGAAAAAAGGGTATTATCATGAAAGTGATGGCATCGGTTAAGCGCATTTGCCGCAATTGCAAGATCATCAAGCGCAAAGGCGTCGTTCGCGTGATCTGCAGCTCGGATCCGCGCCACAAGCAGCGCCAAGGCTGACCGCGCGTTTGTTTGCGCTTTTTGTTTGAGGAAAAACAATGGCTCGTATCGCAGGGGTTAACATCCCGAATCACCAGCATACCGAGATCGGCCTGACGGCAATCTTCGGTATCGGCCGCACGCGCTCGCGCAGCATCTGCACGGCAGCTGGCGTGGAATTCTCGAAGAAGGTCAAGGACCTGACCGACGCAGACCTCGAAAAGCTGCGTGAAGAAGTGGGCAAGTTCATCGTCGAAGGCGATCTGCGCCGTGAAGTGACGATGAACATCAAGCGCCTGATGGACCTCGGTTGCTACCGTGGTGTTCGTCATCGCAAGGGCCTGCCGATGCGCGGTCAGCGTACGCGTACGAACGCACGTACCCGCAAGGGTCCGCGTCGTGCAGCGCAAGCGCTGAAGAAGTAAGCGGAACTGACAGTTACAGGAAAACGTAATGGCTAAGGCTTCGAACACCGCGGCGCAACGCGTTCGCAAGAAGGTTAAGAAGAACGTCGCTGAAGGCGTGGTTCACGTTCACGCGTCGTTCAACAACACGATCATCACGATCACCGATCGCCAGGGCAATGCACTGGCATGGGCGACGTCGGGCGGCCAGGGCTTCAAGGGCTCGCGCAAGTCGACGCCGTTCGCTGCTCAGGTTGCTGCTGAGTCGGCCGGTCGCGTGGCGATGGAATATGGCGTGAAGAATCTGGAAGTGCGGATCAAGGGCCCGGGCCCGGGTCGTGAGTCGGCAGTGCGCGCACTGCATGGCCTCGGCATCAAGATCACCGCGATTTCGGACGTCACCCCGATTCCGCACAACGGCTGCCGTCCGCCGAAGCGCCGTCGTATCTAAGAATGTGCTGGCACGTTCGTGCTGGCGCATTTGCCTGTCGCCGCGTAGCGTCGACGGGCGTTGCTTTTTTTGATTGACTAAGCCCACCGTTCGCCCCAAAGGGCGCGAACTAGCGCGGATCTCGATCCGCGTGACTGATTGATAAAGGAATGCAAAGTGGCACGTTATATCGGCCCTAAGGCCAAGCTGTCTCGCCGTGAAGGCACCGACCTGTTCCTGAAGAGCGCGCGCCGCTCGCTCGCCGACAAGTGCAAGCTCGACAGCAAGCCGGGTCAGCACGGCCGTACCTCGGGCGCACGTACGTCCGACTATGGTACGCAGCTGCGCGAAAAGCAGAAGGTCAAGCGCATCTATGGCGTCCTGGAGCGTCAGTTCCGCCGTTACTTCGCTGAAGCCGACCGCCGCAAGGGCAACACGGGTGAAAACCTGCTGCAACTGCTCGAGTCGCGTCTCGACAACGTCGTGTATCGCATGGGCTTCGGCTCGACCCGCGCTGAAGCGCGTCAGCTGGTGAGCCACAAGTCGATCACCGTGAACGGCGTCGTCGCGAACGTGCCGTCGCAGCAAGTGAAGGCGGGTGACGTCGTCGCGATCCGCGAAAAGGCGAAGAAGCAGGCGCGTATCGTCGAAGCGCTGTCGCTGGCTGAGCAAGGCGGCATGCCGAGCTGGGTTGCAGTCGATGCGAAGAAGTTCGAAGGCACGTTCAAGCAAATGCCGGAACGCGCTGACATCGCAGGCGACATCAACGAAAGCCTGATCGTCGAATTGTATTCGCGTTAATCCGATTGACGGCCGAGGTACCCCGATTGCGTTATGCAAGGAGGGGCCTCGGCTGTTTATTTTCTGGTTGTTACCGGTCAGCCTTATCGGTGTAACGAGCCGAGGGTATTGAAAAGGAAAGCCCATGCAAACCAGTTTGCTGAAACCCAAGATCATCGCCGTGGAATCGCTGGGCGAGAACCACGCGAGGGTGGTCATGGAACCGTTCGAACGCGGTTACGGCCACACCTTGGGCAATGCGCTTCGCCGCGTGCTGCTGTCGTCGATGGTTGGCTACGCGCCGACCGAAGTCACGATCGCCGGCGTGGTGCACGAGTACTCGACGCTTGATGGCGTGCAAGAGGACGTCGTCAACCTGCTGCTGAACCTGAAGGGTGTGGTGTTCAAGCTGCACAACCGTGACGAAGTGACGGTGACCCTGCGCAAGGAAGGCGAAGGCGTCGTCACGGCCGGCGATATCGAGCTGGCTCACGATTGCGAAGTCATCAACCCGAATCACGTGATCGCACACCTGTCGAAGGGCGGCAAGCTCGACGTTCAGATCAAGATCGAAAAGGGTCGCGGCTATGTGCCCGGCAACGTCCGTCGCTACGGCGAAGACACGGCCAAGATCATCGGCCGCATCGTCCTCGACGCATCGTTCTCGCCGGTTCGCCGCGTGAGCTATGCCGTTGAAAGCGCACGTGTCGAGCAGCGTACCGACCTCGACAAGCTCGTGATGAACATCGAGACGAGCGGCGTGATCACCCCGGAAGAGGCGATCCGTCAATCGGCCCGCATCCTGGTCGACCAGCTGTCCGTGTTCGCGGCACTGGAAGGCACGGAAACGGCTGCCGAAGCACCGTCGCGCGCACCGCAGATCGATCCGATCCTGCTGCGTCCGGTGGACGATCTCGAACTGACGGTTCGTTCGGCGAACTGCCTGAAGGCCGAGAACATCTACTACATCGGCGACCTGATCCAGCGCACGGAAAACGAGCTGCTGAAGACGCCGAACCTCGGTCGCAAGTCGCTCAACGAGATCAAGGAAGTGCTCGCTTCGCGCGGTCTCACGCTGGGCATGAAGCTCGAAAACTGGCCGCCGGCTGGTCTCGACAAGTAAGCCCGGTTGTTGCCGTAGTTGGCAAAGATGCGGATTTTCCTTTAAAATCCGCATCTTGCTTTTTCGTTACCGGCCCGTGCACCCCAGCGGTGCGATAGAAGAGCTGGATCAAAACTTTGAATCAAGGAAACTGAAATGCGCCATCGTCATGGTCTGCGGAAACTGAACCGCACGAGCAGCCACCGTCTGGCTATGCTCCGTAACATGTCCAACTCGCTGATCGAGCACGAAGTCATCAAGACGACGCTGCCGAAGGCGAAGGAACTCCGTAAAGTCGTCGAGCCGCTGATCACGCTCGGCAAGAAGCCGTCGCTGGCAAACCGTCGCCTGGCGTTCAACCGCCTGCGCGATCGTGACTCGGTGGCGAAGCTGTTCGACGTGCTCGGTCCGCGTTTCGCGAACCGTCCGGGCGGCTACCTGCGCGTGCTGAAGTTCGGCTTCCGCGTCGGCGACAACGCACCGATGGCACTGGTCGAGCTGCTCGATCGTCCGGAAGTCGACGAAACGGAAAACGTGCAAGAAGCTGAGTAAGCTTCCGGTACGCTGCAGTATCTGAAAGGGCCGAGCAATTGCTTGGCCCTTTTTATTTTTGGCGATGCCCCGGCTGCGATCGATTGTCGCAGCCGGGTGCCGGCAGCGTCGCGCGGGCTGCGCTACGATATGGAACTGTCGACGTGGGCTCTCGATGGGCGATTCGTGGCGGCGGAAGCCGGTAAAAACCAGCCAGGAGGGCGCGTATGGTGGTGGTGTTGATGCTGACGACGGTGCCGGATGCGGCGACGGCCGCAGCGCTCGCCGACGGCGCGCTTGACGCGCGGCTGGCCGCGTGCGTGTCGGAGCTCGGTGCGATCAAGTCACGCTATCACTGGCAGGGCAAGGTCGAGACGGCCGACGAGATCCAGTTGCTGTTCAAGACGAGCCCCGTGCGCTCGCTCGAACTGGAGCGATTTATTCTCGCGCGTCATCCGTACGAGACGCCGGAAATCGTCTCGTGGCAGGCGACGGCCTCGGCCGCGTACGGCCAGTGGGTGACCAGCGAAACTCAACGTCTATTTCATGTTTAACGGTATGGCGCTTTCCGTGCGCGCGCGCGCGCTGCGGTTCCTCGCAGTCCTGTTGTCGTTCATGTTCGTGCTGGGCGGCCTGTCGGTCGCGCGCGCGGCCGACGATTTTCTCGATCCGTCGGTCGCATTCAAGATGAGCGCGAGCGAATCGCCGGGGCAGGTGGATGTCCGCTTCAAGGTGGCTAACGGCTATTACCTCTACCGCGAGCGGTTCGCGTTCGCGGTGAAGGGTGGACAGGCGACGCTTGGCGATCCGAAATTCCCGGCCGGTCATGTGAAGTTCGATCAGACGTTCCAGAAGGAAGTCGAGACCTATCGCGACGAGGTCGTGATTCACGTGCCGGTCAAGCAGGCTGCGGGACCATTCGAGCTCGCGGTGACGTCGCAGGGATGCGCCGACGAAGGGATCTGCTATCCGCCTGCGGAGCACGTCGTGAAGGTCGACGGCGCCGCGCTCGGTGCGGCCGCGCCGGCCGATGACGCGGCGGCTTCGGGCAGCTGGTTCGACAAGATCACGAGCGCGGATTTCGCGCAGTCGCTGCTCGAGGGGCACGGCTTTTTCACGATCGTCGCGCTCTATTTCGTCGCGGGCGTCGTGCTGAGTCTCCTGCCCTGTTCGTATCCGATGATTCCGATCGTGTCCGCGATCATCATCGGCCAGGGCACGCGCGCGACGCATGCACGCGGCTTCGCGCTGTCCCTGACGTACGTGGTCGGCATGGCGCTCGTCTATACGGTGCTGGGCATCGCGGCCGCGCTGGTCGGCCAGAGCCTTGGTGCGTGGCTGCAGAACCCGTGGGTGCTCGGCGCATTCGGTGTGCTGCTCACCGCATTCGCCGTATCGCTGATTTCCGGCAAGGACATCGCACTGCCGGAGCGCTGGCAGAACGGCGCGGCCGAAGCCTCGAGCGCGCGCCGGGGCGGCCACTTTGTCGCGGTCGCCGCGATGGGGGCATTGTCGGCGCTGGTCGTCGGCGCATGCATGACGGCGCCGCTGTTTGCGGTACTCGCGTTCATCGCGCACACCGGCAATGCGCTGCTCGGCGCCGCCGCGCTGTTCGCGATGGGACTGGGGCTGGGCGTGCCGTTGCTCGTCGTCGGTATCGGTGCCGGTACGGTGCTGCCGCGCGCAGGCGCATGGATGGACGGCGTGAAGGTGTTTTTCGGCATCGTGCTGCTCGCCGCCGCGCTGTGGATCGTGTGGCCGGTGCTCGCGGGCGGTTTGAAGATGGTGCTCGCCGCGCTGTGGCTGCTCGTCGCGGCTGCGGCGCTCGGCCTGTTCACGCCGCATGCCGGTGCCGCGTCGATCTGGCGCCGCCTCGGTCGCGGTCTCGGCGCCGCGCTCGCGATCTGGGCTGCAACGCTGCTCGTCGGTCTCGCTGCGGGCTCCAACGACCCCGTGAAGCCGCTGGCCGTCCTCGCGGCACGTACGGTCGCATCGGGCGATGCGTCGGCAGCCGGCGCGGCGGCCGGGCAGCAGGGTCTCGCGTTCGCATCGGTGCGCTCCAGTGGTGAACTCGACGCGCTGCTGAAGACGTCGGGCCGGCCCGTGATGCTCGATTTCTACGCCGACTGGTGCGTGAGCTGCAAGGAAATGGAGCATCTGACGTTCACCGATTCACGCGTGCAGGCGCGGCTCGCGCGGCTTCACCTGGTGCGTGCGGACGTCACTGCGAACAATCCGGACGACCAGGCGCTGCTCAAGCGCTTCAACCTGTTCGGGCCGCCGGGCATCATCTTCTTCGATCGCAACGGCAACGAAATCGGTCGCGTCGTCGGCTATCAGGCTGCCGAGACGTTCCTGCGCAGCCTCGATCGCGCAGCGGTACCGACGGTGTAACTCGACTGACCGGGAACACCAATAAGAACGGCGGGACACCGAAGTGTCCCGCCGTTTTTATTGGATACCTGCCGGTGAGTGGCTCAGCGCTGCGCTTTCAGCAGGCGCGCGGCATCGAGTGCGAAGTATGTGAGCACGCCATCGGCGCCTGCGCGCTTGAAGGCGAGCAGCGATTCGAGCACGACCTTGTCGTGGTCGAGCCAGCCGTTCATCGCGGCGGCCTTCAGCATCGCGTATTCGCCGCTCACCTGGTACACGTAGGTCGGGAAGCGGAACTCGTCCTTCACGCGGCGCACGATGTCGAGATACGGCATGCCGGGCTTGACCATCACCATGTCCGCGCCTTCGTCGATGTCGAGGCGCACTTCGCGCAGCGCCTCATCGCTGTTCGCCGGATCCATCTGGTAGGTCATCTTGTTGCCCTTGCCCAGATTGGACGCCGAGCCGACCGCATCGCGGAACGGGCCGTAGAACGCCGACGCGAACTTGGCCGAATAGGCCATGATGCGCGTATGGATATGGCCGTCGCTTTCCAGCATTTCGCGGACCGCGCCGATCCGGCCGTCCATCATGTCCGACGGCGCGACGATGTCGACGCCGGCTTCCGCCTGCGCGCGCGCCTGGTCGACCAGGATCTCGATCGTGTCGTCGTTGATCACGTAGCCGTTCTCGTCGAGCACGCCGTCCTGGCCGTGGCTCGTGTACGGGTCGAGCGCGACGTCGGTCAGCACGCCGAGTTCGGGGAAGCGCTTCTTCAGCTCGCGCACCGCGCGCGGGATCAGGCCTTCCGGATTGGCCGCTTCGCGGCCGTCGGGCGTTTTCAGCGACGGCTCGATCGCCGGGAACAGCGACAGCACGGGCACGCCGAGTTCGACACACTGCTCGGCGACATGCATCAGCAGATCGACCGAGACGCGCTCGACGCCGGGCATCGACGGGACGGGCTGGCGTTCGTTGGTGCCTTCGACGACGAACACCGGGTAGATCAGGTCATCGGTGGTCAGGCGGTTTTCGCGCATCAGGCGCCGGGAGAAGTCGTCGCGGCGCATCCGGCGCGGACGATGAAGCGGATGGAAGCTCATGGCGATTGGGCAGAAATCAGGGCAAGAAGGACCTTACGGAACCCTTAGGTCATTTTCGAGATCGTTGGTATATGATAGCGATCGAGCGGCACGCGTTGCGTGCAGCTCCCCGCTTCTCCTCCCTGAGCGGGTGCCTGTCGTTATTCGATTAGGCTGTTTGACCCGCCGTTCAACGGCGGGTTTTTTTATGAGCCGGCCGAATCCGCAGGCGCCGTCAGGTGCGCGCAGCCGATCCCGGCCGCACGTTGCCCGCTCATTGTGCTACAGGCTCGCTTTTTTCGTCGGCGACGGACGGCCGCAGCCAGCTCTCGATCAGTTCATGCGCCTCGTCGAGCCCCGTGCGCTTCAGCGCCGAGAACAGCTGGACGGTCAGCTTGCCCTTCACGCCCTGGTCGCGATACGCGTCGAGGCCCTTCTGCGTGTTGCGCAGCGCATTGATGCTTTCCTGTCGCGTCAATTTGTCGCACTTCGTCAGCAGCGTGTGGATCGGCTTGCCGGTCGGCGCGAACCACTCGATCATCCGGCGATCGAGGTCGGTCAGCGGGCGGCGCGAATCCATCATCAGGATCAGGCCGCACAGCTGCGAACGCGTCGCGAGGTAGGACGACAGCAGCATTTCCCAGTGGGCCTTCGCGGCCCCCGGGACTTCCGCGTAGCCGTAGCCGGGCAGGTCGACGAGGTTCGCGACGGGCTCGGCGGCCGGGCCGACGGAGAAGTAGTTGATGTGCTGCGTGCGGCCGGGCGTCTTCGATGCGAAGGCGAGCCGCTTCTGGTTGCACAGCACGTTGATCGCCGTCGATTTGCCGGCATTCGAGCGGCCCGCGAACGCGATTTCCGGTTGCACCGTCGGCGGCAGGTCGCGCAGATGGTTGACGGTCGTGTAGAAGCGGGCTTGATGGAGCAAAAAGGCCATGGGGAAACCGGTGGGACGAGGCGGCGCGAGCCGCTTGGTGGAGGCGGGGTAGCCCCGATAGGCGCGGGAGCTTTCAGCGCGATATTGTACAATACGGCGGTTTTGCCGACGGGCTGCGGGCGCCTGCCTCGCGCTTTTATGCAGCTTCTGCGGTAGACTGGTCGACGTCGTTTTTTGCAGAACCTCAAATTCCCACAAGACGAAACAGGGTGTGCGAATGAATCGACTGTGCAAGTCTCTGATGGTGCTTCAGGTTGCAGCAGGGTTCGTAGGTTTCGTAGCGGAGGCAAACGCGGCGGATGCGGCAAAGCCGGATCTGGACCGCGGCAAGGCGATTGCCGGGCAAGTCTGCGCGTCGTGTCACGGCGCCGACGGCAACAGTGCGTCGGGCAGTTTCCCGAAGCTCGCCGGCCAGCATCCCGACTATCTGGTCAAGCAGTTGAACGACTTCAAGGCCCAGCCGGGCGCGAAGGGGCCGGCGCGGACCAATCCGGTGATGGTCGGGTTCGCGAGCGCGTTGAGCGCGGACGACATGCGCAACGTCGCCGCGTATTACGGATCGCAGACGACGAAGCTCGGCACCGCACGCGATGCGGCGACCGTGCCGATCGGCCAGAAGATCTATCGCGGCGGCATCGCGGAAAAGGGTGTACCCGCCTGCGCGAGCTGCCACGGGCCGACGGGGCAGGGGATTCCGGTCCAGTACCCGCGTCTGTCGGGGCAGTGGGCCGATTACACGGTTGCCCAGTTGACCGCGTTCCAGCAGGGTGCCGGCGCGCGCAACAACAACGAGGCGATGCATCAGATCGCATCGCGTCTGTCGGACAACGAGATCAAGGCCGTCGCGGATTACATCGCGGGCCTGCGTTGAACGGACGGTCGCGAATGGAATGACCGGGCGCCCGAAGGGCGGCCGGAGTCAGAACAAGAAAAGGGTGGGGCGCCGCGTGATTGCGGCCGCCTTGCCCTTTTTTGTTGTCAGCACTCGCCGGGCCGCCCCAAGAGTGCTGACCGCCCCCTCGGGGGCAGCGAACATAGTGAGCATTGGGGGCTGTTTCCCCTTAGTCGGAGTTTGAATGAGCGTTACCACGTCGGGGTTGCAGTCGAAGTCGGGTCAAAGTGTGACCAGGCGCGCGATCGAGTTGCTGAGCTCGATGCGCTTCGCGATCGCGCTGCTGGTGGTGCTGTCGATCGCGAGTATCGTCGGCACGGTCCTGACCCAGGACGACCCGTATCCGAACTACGTGAACCAGTTCGGCCCGTTCTGGGCGGATATCTTCCGCTCGCTGGGCCTGTACAACGTGTACAGCGCGTGGTGGTTCATGCTGATCCTGATCTTCCTCGTCGTGTCGATCTCGTTGTGCGTGATCCGCAACGCGCCGAAGATGCTTGCCGATGCGAAGAGCTGGAAGGACAAGGTCCGCGAAGGCAGCCTGCGCGCGTTCCACCACAAGGCTGAATACTCGGCGTCCGGCACGCGTGCGACCGCCACGGCCACGCTCGCCACGTTCGTCACCAAGGCTGGCTACAAGCACGTCGTGCGCGAGAACGACGGCGCGACGCTGATCTCCGCGAAGCGCGGCGCGCTGACGAAGTGGGGCTATATCTCCGCGCACCTTGCGATTGTCGTGATCTGTATCGGCGGCCTGCTGGACAGCAACCTGCCGATCAAATTCCAGATGTGGATGTTCGGCAAGAGCCCGGTCAACACGAGCGCGACGATCAGCGAAATCTCGCCCGACCACCGGCTGTCCGCGTCGAACCCGACGTTCCGCGGCTACGCGTGGGTGCCGGAAGGCCAGTTCGTGTCGACCGCGATCCTGAACCAGCCGAGCGGCTCGCTGATCCAGGACCTGCCGTTCTCGATCCAGCTCAACAAGTTCATCGTCGACTACTACACGACGGGGATGCCGAAGCTGTTCGCGAGCGACATCGTCGTGACCGATCGCGAGACGGGCCAGAAGATCCCGGCGCGTGTCGAGGTCAACAAGCCGTTCACGTACAAGGGCGTGTCGATCTACCAGTCGAGCTTCCAGGACGGCGGCTCGCAGATGGAGATGACGGCCTATCCGATGACGGGCGGCAACGCGAAGACCTTCGCGGTGAAGGGCACGATCGGCAGTACGGCGCCGCTGCAGATGCCGGGCAGCGACGGCGACACGATCGAGTTCTCCGACTTCCGCGCGATCAACGTCGAGAACATGGCCGACGCGAACGGCAAGCCGGACGTGCGCGGCGTCGCGAAGACGGAGTCGCTGAAGGAAGCGTTCGACGAGCGGCTCGGTTCGGGCGCGAAGACGTCGAAGCCGATGCAGCTCCACAACATCGGCCCGTCGGTGCAGTACAAGATTCGCGGCAAGGACGGCCAGGCGCGCGAATTCAACAACTACATGCTGCCCGTCGACATGGGCGGCACGCGCGTGTTCCTCGCAGGCGTGCGCGCGAGCCCGAACGATCCGTTCCGCTACATGCGGATTCCGGCCGACAGCCAGGATTCGATCGCCGAATGGATGCGCCTGCGCGCCGCCCTCGAGGATCCGGCCGTGCGTGCCGACGCCGCCGCGCGCTTCGCGCAGCGTTCGCTGCCGACGACCGAAGCGTCGCTGCGCGGCCGCCTGCAGGACAGCGCGTTCAAGGTGCTGACCCTCTTTGCGGCGAGCGACGACAGCATCGGCCGCGGCGCCGACGGCCAGCCGGTCGGCGGTTTCCAGGCGGTGGCGACGTTCATCGACCGTTCGGTGCCGAAGGCCGAGCAGGAAAAGGCCGCCAGCCTGCTGCTGCGCATGCTCGAGGGCTCGATGTGGGAGGTTTGGCAGATCGCGCGCGAGCGCGCCGGCGAGCCGGCCGCCCAGCAGGGCGCCGACACGATCCGCTTCGTGCAGAACGCGATCAATGCGCTATCGGACAGCTTCTTGTACGGATCGCCGGTCTATTTGCAGCTTGACTCCTTCAAGCAGGTGCAAGCTTCGGTATTTCAGTTGACGCGCGCACCCGGCAAGAATCTGGTGTATCTTGGCAGCCTGCTGTTGGTCGCCGGCATCTTCTCGATGTTCTACGTGCGCGAGCGGCGCCTCTGGTTCTGGCTCAAGGATGCCGGTTCGGGCGTCGATGTGGTGATGGCGATGTCCACGGCCCGCAAGACCTTCGATTTCGAGAAAGAATTCGTGCAGACGCGCGACGCGGCCGGCGCCGCCTTGCGCGCCACACCGCGCGACGCCGCGCCCGCCGGTTCGGCTGCGACTGCCCGTTCGCCTGCCGGCGGCGGTTCCGATTCCGATTCCGAGAATTCCACCCGGTAACATCATGGATCTCACTCAAGTTTCCTCTTCCCGTTCGCGGCCGGTCCAGGCCCCGAATCCGGCGCCGTTGTTCGACGACCGTCCGTTCCTCGCGCGCCTGTCGATCATCGACTGGCTGTTCGCCCTGGCACTCGTGGTCGGCGCAGGCTATGCGTTCGTGCATTACAACGAACACATGAATTACTACGACAAGGCGGTGATGATCGGCACGGTGCCGGCCCTTGTCGTGCTCGGCTGGCGCTGGAAGCCCGCGCGGCTGATGATGGCGTCGATCGCGGTGCTGTCGCTGCTGTCGATCCAGATCTACCAGGGCGATCTCGCGCGCGC
>NZ_QTQF01000051.1:0-44480 GCF_003854235.1 Burkholderia sp. Bp8998 | reverse complement strand
CCCTTGGGGCGGCCCGGCGGGAGGCTGAATGAACGACCCCCACGCTCACTATTGTTCGCTGCCCCCCGAGGGGGCGGTTGCCCCCCTTGGGGCGGCCCGGCGGGAGGCTGAATGAACGACCCCCACGCTCACTATTGTTCGCTGCCCCCCGAGGGGGCGGTTGCCTCCCTTGGGGCGGCCCGGCGGGAGGCAACATGAGATTCACGAAAGTCCTCGTCGCGAACCGCGGCGAAATCGCGTGCCGCGTGATCCGCACGCTGAAGCGGCTCGGCATCGCGTCGGTCGCGATCTATTCGGATGCCGATCGCGATGCGCGTCATGTGACGCTCGCCGACGAAGCCGTGCGGGTCGGCCCCGCGCCGGCGGCGGACAGCTATCTGAACATCGACGCGATCCTCGCCGCCGCACGTGAAACGGGCGCGCAAGCCGTGCATCCCGGCTACGGCTTCCTGTCCGAGCACGCCGGCTTCGCGGATGCATGCGAAGCCGCGGGCCTGCGCTTCATCGGGCCGCGCGGCGATCAGATGCGCGCGTTCGGGCTCAAGCACACCGCGCGCGCGCTCGCCGCCGCGCAGGGCGTCGCGCTGCTGCCGGGCACCGGCCTGCTCGACGACGTGGCGACGGCACTCGCCGAAGCCGCCGCGATCGGCTATCCGGTCATGCTGAAAAGCACCGCGGGCGGCGGCGGGATCGGCATGTCGCTGTGCCGCGACGCCGCGCAGCTGGAGGCGGCCTTCGAATCCGTCGTGCGGCTCGGCAACGCGAACTTCGCGCATGCGGGCGTCTATCTCGAGAAGTTCGTCGAACATGCGCGGCACATCGAAGTGCAGATCTTCGGCGACGGCCGCGGTGATGCGATCGCGCTTGGCGAACGCGATTGCTCCGTGCAACGGCGCAACCAGAAGGTGATCGAGGAAACACCCGCACCGGGTCTGACCGATGAAGAGCGCGACGCGCTGCACGCGAGCGCGGTGCGGCTCGCCCGCGCGGTCGGCTATGCGTCGGCCGGCACGGTCGAATTCGTGTTCGACGCGAACGCGCGGCGGTTCTATTTCCTCGAGGTGAATACGCGCCTGCAGGTCGAACATTGCGTGACCGAAGCGGTGACGGGTGTCGATCTCGTGGAATGGATGATCCTGCAGGCCGAAGGCGACCTGCCGCCGCTCGACACGCTCGCCGTCACGCCGCGCGGCGCGAGCATCCAGGTGCGGCTTTATGCGGAGGATCCGCACAAGCAGTTCCTGCCGAGCGCGGGCCTGCTCACGCACGTCGCGTTTCCGGACGACGTGCGTGTCGACGGCTGGATCGACGCGGGTACCGAAATCAGCGCGCATTACGATCCGTTGCTCGCGAAGCTGATCGTGCGCGGCGATACGCGGCGCGACGCGCTGGCTGCATTGCAAGCCGCGCTGGCGCGTACCGAACTGTACGGGATCGAGACCAACCTCGACTACCTGCGCGCCGTGGTCGGCTCGGACACGTTCGCGCGCGGCGCGCCGACGACGGCATTCCTGTCGCGCTTCGCGTTCGCGCCGCACACGATCGACGTGCTCGACGGCGGCGTGCAGACCACCGTGCAGCAGGCGCCCGGGCGCGTCGGCTACTGGAGCGTCGGCGTGCCGCCGTCCGGGCCGATGGACGATCGCGCGTTCGATCTCGCGAACGCGCTGCTCGGCAACGCGCGCGATGCGGCCGGGCTCGAATTCACGATGGTCGGCGCGACGCTGCGCTTCAACACGGCGGCGCTGTTCGTGCTCGGCGGCGCGCCGCTCGCGGCCACGCTCGACGGCGCGCCCGCGCCGTTCTGGCAGGTGCTGCGCGCACGGCCGGGCACGGTGCTGAAGCTCGGCGGCGTGACGGGGGCGGGTGTGCGCGCATGCCTGGCCGTGAAAGGCGGGCTGCAGGTGCCCGACTATCTGGGCAGCAAGGCGACCTTCACGCTCGGCCAGTTTGGCGGCCACGCGGGGCGCGCGCTGCGCAAGGGCGACGTGCTGCATCTGCACGCCGACGCGGGGCGTGGCGACGCGGGTGCGATGCTGGCCGCGGCCGACATTCCCGCGCTGACGCATGCATGGACGCTCGGCGTGCTCGACGGTCCGCACGGCGCGCCGGATTTCTTCACGCCCGACGACATCGCGATGCTCTACGGCACGCAGTGGACGGTCCATTACAACTCCAGCCGCACCGGCGTGCGGCTGATCGGCCCGAAGCCGCAGTGGGCGCGCGTGGACGGCGGCGAGGCAGGCCTGCATCCGTCGAACATCCACGACAACGCGTATGCGATCGGTGCGGTCGATTTCACCGGCGACATGCCGGTGATCCTGGGCCCCGACGGTCCGAGCCTCGGCGGCTTCGTCTGCCCGGTGACGGTCGTGCGCGACGAGTTGTGGAAGCTCGGGCAGTTGCGCCCGGGCGATACCGTGCAGTTCGTGCGCGCCCGCGTGTCACCCGCGCATGCCGCCGCGGTCGTGCCGGCGGCACCTGCCGGCGCGCCGGACGATTGCGTGCTGCATCGCGACGCGTCGGCCGGCGGCGGCATCGGGGTGGTCTACCGGCGCTCGGGCGATCGCAACGTGCTGGTCGAATACGGGCCGCTCGTGCTCGACCTCAACCTGCGCTTTCGCGTGCACGCGCTGATGTGCTGGCTCGACGCGCACCGGCTGCCCGGCATGCTCGACCTGACGCCGGGGATTCGCTCCCTGCAGGTGCAGTTCGACGCGCGGACGTTGCCGCTTGCCGCGCTGCTCGCGCATCTGCAGGCGGCCGAGCGAGAATTGCCCGACGTGGCCGACATGCGCGTGCCGAACCGCATCGTGCATCTGCCGCTGTCGTGGGACGACCCGTCGACGCGCATCGCGATCGAGCGCTACATGCAGTCGGTGCGGCCCGATGCGCCGTGGTGCCCGAGCAATATCGAGTTCATCCGGCGCATCAACGGCCTGGCGAGCCTCGACGACGTCAAGCGCATCGTGTTCGACGCGCGCTATCTGGTGATGGGGCTCGGCGACGTCTACCTCGGCGCGCCGGTCGCGACGCCGATCGATCCGCGGCACCGGCTCGTGACGACGAAGTACAACCCCGCGCGCACCTGGACGCCGGAGAACGCGGTCGGCATCGGCGGCGCGTATCTGTGCGTGTACGGGATGGAAGGGCCCGGCGGCTACCAGTTCGTCGGCCGTACCGTGCAGATGTGGAACCGCCACCGCACCACGCGCGAATTCGAGGCCGGCAAGCCGTGGCTGCTGCGCTTCTTCGACGAGATCCGCTTTTACGAAGTCGGCGAGGCCGAGCTGACCGCGCTGCGCGCGGATTTCATCGCGGGCCGTGCGGCGCTGCGCATCGAGGAATCCGTGTTCGATCTGGGTGCCTACAACCGCTTCCTGCGCGACGAGGCGGATTCGATCGCGACGTTCAAGGCCGCGCAGCAAACCGCGTTCGAAGCGGAGCGCGAGCGATGGCGGGCGGCTGGCCACGCGGAGTACGTCGGCGACGCGGAGCAGGTCGACGCGCAGGCGGCGCGGGCAGCGGGTGCGCTCGACGACACGCAGCGGGCGATTGCCGCGGACGTGTCGGGCAGCGTGTGGAAGGTGCTGGTCGAGGCGGGCGAGCGCGTGACGGAAGGGCAGGTCGTCGCGATCGTCGAATCGATGAAGATGGAGGTGGCGGTGACGGCAACGGAAGACGGCACGATCGAGACGATCGATTGCGCGCAGGGCGCGGCGGTGGTGGCCGGCCAGCGGCTGATGGTGATGCGGGCGGGCGCGGCCGAGGCGGTCGCATGAGCACGACGGAACGCTCCATCCTGCCCGGGCTGCGCTCGATTGCCGCGCTGCGTGCGCGCTATCAAGCGGGCGACCTGACGCCGCATGCGCTCGTCGACGCGATCGCCGCGCATGTCGACGCGGGCGACCCGCATCATGCGTGGATCCGGCCACTCACACGCGCGGAGATGACGCGGCATGCCGACGCGCTCGCCGGGCGCGACATCGCGTCGTTGCCGCTCTACGGCGTGCCGTTCGCGATCAAGGACAACATCGACCTCGCCGGCATCCCGACGACGGCGGCCTGCCCGGCCTATGCGTATACGCCGGCACGCAGCGCGCCCGTCGTCGAGCGGCTGATCGCGGCCGGCGCGATCCCCATCGGCAAGACCAATCTCGACCAGTTCGCGACCGGGCTCTCGGGACAGCGCTCGCCGTACGGCGCGTGCCGCAATGCGCTCGATCCGCGCTATGCGTCGGGCGGGTCGAGTTCCGGATCGGCGGTAGCGGTCGCGCTCGGCGTCGCAACGTTCGCGCTCGGCACCGACACGGCCGGTTCCGGGCGCGTGCCGGCCGCGTTCCACGGGCTCGTCGGGCTCAAGCCGACGCGGGGCGTGCTGAGCACGCTCGGCGTGGTGCCGGCCTGCCGGTCGCTCGATTGCGTGTCGGTGTTCGCGCACTCGCCGGCGGATGCTCGGGCGGTGTTCGACGCCGCGCATGGCGTGATCGACGGCGATCCGTACGGGCGTTCATGGCAGCCGCTGCCGGGCGCGGACGGCCTGCGCGCGCATCCGGTGCGGCCGCTCGGGCAATCGCGCTTCGGCGCGCCGCGTGCCGATCAGCTCGAATTCTTCGGCGACGAATCGTATCGCGCGGCGTGGGGTGCAGCGCTCGAACGGCTGCGCGCGACCGGCGCGCGGGTCGTCGAGATCGATTTCGGCCCGTTCCTGGCCGCCGCGCGGCTGCTGTACGAAGGCCCGTGGGTGGCCGAGCGGCTCGCCGCGATCGGCGCATTCGCCGCGCGGGAACCCGATGCGCTGCATCCGGTGATCCGCGAGATCCTCGGCGGTGCGTCGCGCTTCAGCGCGGCCGACGCGTTCGCGGCATTCGACCGGCTCGCGGCGCTGCGCGTCGAGGCGGGCCGCGCATGGGGCGGGCTCGATGCGCTCGTGATGCCGACCTCGGCGACGACCGCGACCGTCGACGCGCTCGAAGCCGACCCGATCGGCGTCAACTCACGCTTCGGCTACTACACGAATTTCGTCAACCTGCTCGACCTGTCGGCGATCGCCGTGCCTGCCGGCCGATGCGAAACCGGACGGCATGCGGGCCTGCCGTTCGGGATCACGTTCGTCGGCCACGCGCACGACGATGCGCGATTGCTGGATTTCGCACAGGCGTGGGCCGACGGCATCGTCGCCGCGGGCGATGCGGCTGCGGGTGATGCCGGGTCACCGGCACCGGACGTACCTGCGCCCGGCGTGTTGTCCGATGCGTCGCCCGATGCGTCGCCCGGCGTCGTGCGCGTGGCCGTCGTCGGCGCGCATCTGCGTGGCGAGCCGTTGAACGGGCAGCTCACGCAGCGGGGCGCGCGTTTCATCGCCGCGACGACGACGGCGGCCGCCTATCGCCTCTACGCGCTGTCCGCGGCGGCATGCGGCGGCGTCGCCAAGCCGGGCCTCGTACGCGTGCCGGACGGCGGCGCGCCGATCGCGGTCGAGATCTGGGAGATGCCGGTCGATGCGTACGGCAGCTTCGTCGCGGGGATCGCGGCGCCGCTCGGCATCGGCACGCTGACGCTCGCGGACGGCTCGCGGGTGCAGGGTTTCCTGTGTGAAGGCGCGGCGCTCGACGATGCGCAGGACATCACGCGCTTCGGCGGCTGGCGGGCCTACCGCGCGCAGGCCGCCAGCGGCGCATTGCAATGAACGCCCGGTCGCGCGTTGCCCGGGCATCCGCGCGACCGGCACCCGAAACGATACGGAGATTCCCATGTCAATGACCCGCAACACGACCGGATGGCTGGCCGTGCGCCGCGAACTGACGACGCGCGGCAAATGGACGCTCGGCCTCGCGTCCTTCCTGCTGCCGTTCGCCGTCTGGTGCCTGATCAGCTATGTGCCGTTCGTCTGGCATCCGCAAATGCGCATCACGAATCCGGGGAGCGTCGACTATTTCCAGACCGGCATGCAGATCGACCGCGACGTGTTCGACGACGAACTCGCGCAGGCGCGTGCGACGCACGCGGCCGTGCCCGAAGGCGTGCGCGCGAACCCGGTGTACCTGCCTGCGCCGCACCAGGTGCTGCGCGCGTTCTACACGGCGTTCACGACGCCGCCCGCATCGCGCGACGGCGTGTGGCTGCACGAGAGCCTGTGGCACAGCATCCGGATCATCTTCTGGGGCTTCGTGATCTCGTCCGCGATCGGCGTGCCGGTCGGCATCGTCTGCGGCACCTTCAGTGCGCTCGCGCGGCTGCAGGAGCCGTTCCTGGAGTTCTTCCGCTACCTGCCGGCGCCGGCGTTCGGCGCGCTGATGGTCGCGATTCTCGGCATCTACGACGCGCCGAAGATCGCGATCATCGTGATCGGCACGCTGTTCCAGCAGGTGCTGATCATCGCGAACACGACGCGCAAGCTCGAATACGGGCTGTTCGAGGCCGCGATGACGCTCGGCACGAAGAAGCTGAAGCTGCTCACGCACGTCGTGATTCCCGGCGTGCTGCCGGACCTGTATCGCGACCAGCGGATCCTGCTCGGCTGGGCATGGACCTATCTGATCGTCGCCGAACTCGTCGGCACGAGCTCGGGCATCACGTGGTACATCAGCCAGCAGGCACGCTACCAGCATTTCGACAACGTGTACGCGGCGATCCTGATGATCGGGATCATCGGTCTCGGCACCGACATCGCGCTCGGGCTGCTCGGCCGCAAGCTGTTTCCGTGGGATCGCACGCTGAAGGCGTGACGCCCGTTGACGCGCATCCATCGACCGATTTCCGTAGAGGGCATCATGCAGAATCCGCAAGCCGTTCCCGATTACCTGATTCAATCCGACGCGGTGCGCGAACGCTTCGCGCGACTGAAATCCCGCGACGTGATACTCGACGTGCGCCATGTCGGCAAGCGTTTCGCGACGCCGCAAGGCGAGTGCGTCGCGCTCGACGACATCAGTTTCCGTACCCACCGTCGCGAGTTCGTGTGCGTGATCGGACCGTCCGGCTGCGGCAAGTCGACGCTGATCCGCATCCTGGCGGGACTCGACGCGCAGACGAGCGGCGAGGTGCTGCTGGACGGCAAGCCCGTGCAGGGGCCGGGCGCCGATCGCGGGATGGTGTTCCAGGGCTATACGCTGTTTCCGTGGCTCACCGTGAAGAAGAACGTGATGTTCGGACTGCGGATGAACGGCAGCAGCAGCGGCGAGGCTGAACGCGAGGCGCTGCAATGGCTCGATCTGGTCGGGCTGACGCGTTTCGCCGATGTGTATCCGCATCAGCTATCGGGCGGCATGAAGCAGCGCGTGGCGATCGCCCGCGCGCTCGCGAACCGTCCGCGCATCCTGCTGATGGACGAGCCGTTCGGCGCGCTCGACGCGCAGACGCGCGCGCGGATGCAGACACACCTGCTCGACATCTGGCGCAATATCGACGTGACGATCCTGTTCATCACGCACGATCTCGACGAGGCGATTTTCCTGGCGGACCGGATTCTCGTGCTGAAGGCGAACCCGGGGGGCGTCCAGGAACTGATCGAGGTGCCGGTGGCGCGGCCGCGGGAATACTCGCAGGTCAATACGCCCGAATTCATTGCGACGAAGGCGCGGCTCGAAGCGCTGATCCATCCGAAGGAAGCGGCGGCGGACGACGAGGGTGTCAAGCCGCACATGATCCGGATGACGGACGTTTCGGACAATGTCGAGTAGCGGGAATGATCGGCTTGCCGGCCTGATTCCGCGGGGAGAGTGGCGCATAATGTTTTGAGATCGACCCTTGGCTGGAAGAGGGTTTTATGCGCTGCACAATCTGCGGATCCGAGAACCCTCCCGGTGCGAGGTTCTGCCAGGAATGTCAGGCCGTGCTGTCCCGCACGTGTCCGCGTTGCGGGCACGAGGCGGAGCCCGCGGCCCGCTTCTGCAGCCATTGCGGGACGTCGCTGGCGGCGCCTGCCGCTGCGCCGCCATTGTCTCGACCCTCGGGGCAGGCGCCGTCACCCACCCCGATTCACTACACCCCCGATCATCTTGCCGAGCGGATCCGTGCCGAACACGCGGCCATGGAAGCGCGCGGCGAGCCCGCCGGCGAGCGCAAGACCGTGACCGCGCTGTTTGCCGACATGGCCGGGTCGACCGCGTTGATCCACGATCTCGATCCCGAGGTCGCGCATCGCCTGATCGTGCCCGTGGTCGAGCTGATGATGGAAGCGGTGCATTACTACGAAGGGTACGTCGCCAAGTCGCTCGGTGACGGCATCCTCGCGCTGTTCGGTGCACCGATCGCCCACGAAGACCATGCGCAGCGCGCGCTCTTCGCCGCACTGCGCATGCAGCAGGCGATGCGGCAGCATGGCGACCGCATTCGTCTGCAGGAAGGCATTCCGCTGCAGATTCGCGTCGGCGTTCACACGGGCGAGGTGGTCGTCCGTTCGATCCGCACCGACGACTTGCACACCGATTACGATCCGCTCGGGCATACGATCCACATCGCGTCGCGGATCGAGGGCATCGCCGCACCGACGTCGATTCTCGTCAGCGAGTCCACCCACAAGCTGGCCGAAGGCTATTTCGAGTTCAAGGCGCTGGGGGCGACGCAGCTCAAGGGCGTTCCCGCGCCGCTGTGCGTCTACGAGGTGCTGGGCCTGGGCGCGTTGCGCACGCGCCTGCAACTGGCGGCGCACCGCGGTCTCGCGCGGTTCGTCGGTCGCGAAACGGAGATGGAACACCTGAACCGGGCGCTGGAGACCATGAGGGCCGGGCACGGGCGCGTGGTCGGCGTCGTGGGCGAGGCCGGCGTCGGCAAGTCCCGTCTTTTCCACGAGTTCAAGGAGCGTTCGCGGCGCGGGGCGCTGGTGCTGGAGACGTTCTCGGTCTCGCACGGCAAGGCGTTTCCCAATCTGCCGCTCATCGAACTCCTGAAGAATTATTTCCAGATCACGGCGCAGGACGACGAGCGGCGCTGCCGGGAAAAGGTCATCGGCAAGGCGCTCGCGCTCGAGCGCGGTTTCGAGGACCTCGTGCCGTACGTCCTCTATCTGCTTGGCATCGGCGAAGGCGGGCCGGTACTCGTCGAGATGGATCCGCAGATCCGGCGCGAGCGTACCTTCGACGCGATCAGGCAGCTGTTCGTGCGAGAGAGCCGGAACCAGCCGGTCCATCTGCTGTTCGAGGATCTGCAATGGCTGGACCGCGAAACGGAGGCCTTCCTCACCGACCTGATCGACCACGTGCCGGACGCACGCATCCTGCTTCTGGTGAACTACCGGCCCGAGTATCGGCCCGCGTGGGCGCACGCCGCGCATTGGAGCACACTGCGGCTCGAACCGCTCGGCCCCGCCGATGCGCAAGGGCTGCTGGCGGCGCTGCTCGGCGAGGACCGCTCGCTCGTGCCCCTGAAGCAGCTCATTCTGGAGAAGACGGAGGGCAACCCGTTCTTCATGGAGGAAGTGGTCCAGACGCTCGTCGAGGAGCGGTCGCTGCTCGGCGATGCCGGGCGCTATCGTATCGTGGAGACGCCCGCGACGCTGCACATTCCGACCACGGTGCAGGGTGTGCTCGCCGCCCGGATCGACCGGCTGCCGATCGAGGAAAAGGAACTGCTGCAGGCACTCGCGGTGATCGGTCACGAGTTTCCGTTCAGCCTGATCCGGCGGATTTGCGGCGAGGAGCCGGCGCGGGACGATGAACTGCGGCGCCTGCTCGCGCATCTGGAAGCGGCGGAGTTCATCTACGAGCGCCCCGCCTTTCCCGAAGTCAATTATTCGTTCAAGCACGCGCTGACCCAGGAAGTGGCCGGGCGCTCGTTGCTCACGGAGCGGCGTACCACGCTGCACGAGCGCACCGCGCAGGCGATCGAGGTGCTGTTCCCGACGCGCATCGCCGATTACTGCAGCGAACTGGCGCACCACTACAGCCAGAGCGGCAACATTCCCAAGGCAGTCGAATACCTGCATCGTGCGGCCCAGCAGGCATTGCGCCATGCGGCCCATCACGATGCCATGAATCACCTCGGCGCGGCGCTTGCGCTGCTGAAGCGCTTGCCGGACACACCCATGCGTGCGCATTGGGAACTGGCGCTGCTGCTTTCCCTCGGCCCGGTCCTGATGGATGTGCGCGGGTATGGCTCGACGGAGGTGGGCGAGACCTACCGGCGCGCGCTCGAATTGTGCGAGCGGACGGGCGAGGTATCGCAACGCTTCGCGACGCAGCTGGGATTGCGGATACACCATGTGGTGCGCGGCGAGTATGCGATCGCGAGCGCGCTGGGCAAGCAGATGCTCGATACGGCGCGGGAGGCGAATGACCCGGGCCTGCTCGTGGAGGCCCATAGCGCACTGGGCGGGTGCCTGTTTCTGCAGGGCGATTTCGGCGCGGCTCGCGCGAGTCTGGAAGAGGCCCTCGCGATCTACGATCCGAAGCAGCATCAGGCGCACGTCTTCACACACGGGGTGGATCCCGGCATTCGGGCGCTCAGCTACCTCGCGTTGACGTTGTGGTTTCAGGGATATCCGGAACAAGCGCTCAAACGCAGCGGCGAGGCACTCGCGCTCGCGCAGGGTCTTTCCTACGGGCCGTCCCTGGCGTTCGGCCTGACCTACGCGGCCCACTTGCATCTGCTGCGCAGGGAGCCGGTGCGTGCCGGCGAGCGTGCGGATGCGGTCATCGCCGTATCGGCCGAGCACGGATTGCCTTACTGGCTCGCATGGGGGACGCTCCTGCGCGGCTGGGCGACGAGCGCACAGGGAAACATCCAGGACGGCATTGCGCAGATGCGGCTGGGCCTCGATGCGCTGCGGGCCGCCGGCGGCGAAGACCTGCGGCCGTATTCTCTCGCGTTGCTCGCCGACAGTTACTGGCGCGCGGGCGACGAGCGCGCGGCACGGGACAGGCTGGACGAGGCGATGGCGATCGTCGAGAAATCCGGCGAGCATTGCTACGAGGCCGAGTTGTACCGGCTCTCGGGAATCCATCTGGCTGGCGGCGCAGGCAAGCAAGGCACGGCACCCGAAGGTGACGACGAAGCTGTCGATGACTTTCAAAGGGCGATCGCAAGCGCACGCCGGCAGGGTGCCCGATCGCTCGAATTGCGGGCGGCGTCGGACCTGGCGCGGCTATGGCAACGGCAGGGGAAGGTTGCAGAGGCAAGGCAAGCGCTGTCCGAGGTGGTCGGCTGCTTCACGGAAGGCTTCGATACACGCGACCTGCGCGAGGCGAAAGCGCTGCTGGATGAATTGGACGCGCGCACGGGATGAAGGGAACGACGGCGCACGGCGATGTAACGCGTGACGACGTGCGTTCCATGACCTGCCGCTGCGCCGCATGCGCGGCGCGCCGAGGAGACGGGCATGACAACCACGCACACGAGACGCCGCAACGATGTCCCGCGCAAACCGATCGCGCTCGCATTGCAGGGCGGCGGCATGCACGGCGCCTTCACCTGGGGCGTGCTCGACCGGATGCTCGAGGACGGCCGGCTCGAAATCGAAGGCGTCAGTGCCACCAGTGCCGGCGCGATGAACGCCACCGTGCTCGCCTACGGGATGCAAAAGGGCGGCGAAGACGGTGCGCGTCAGGCCCTGCACGACTTCTGGCGCGCGGTCGCGCATTCGGCGGAGCGCTACAACCCGCTGCGCTGGGCCCCCTGGCTGAAGGGCACGCACAGCTTCGGGCTCGATCATTCGCCGCTCTATGCATTCGCCGACATGATGCTGCGCGTTTTCTCGCCCTATCAGTTCAATCCGAACAACCTGAATCCGCTGCGCGAGGTGCTCGAGAGCCAGGTCGATTTCGACGCGCTGCGCAAGCACTGTCCGATCCGGCTGTACGTGTGCGCGACCAACGTCGAGACGGGGAAAATACGCCTCTTCACGGGAGAGGACGTCAGTGCGGACGCGGTGCTTGCCTCCGCATGCGTGCCGACACTGTTCCAGGCGGTCTCGATCGATGGCGAGTTCTACTGGGATGGCGGGTACATGGGCAATCCAGCCATCTATCCGCTCATCTACAACTGCGCGACGCGCGACGTCGTGATCGTGCACATCAATCCGCTCGTGCGCCGCGGCGTCCCGATCACGGCCGCGGAGATTCTCAACCGCATCAGCGAGATCAGTTTCAATTCGTCGCTGATGCGCGAGATGCGCGCCATCGCGTTCGTCACCGACCTGATCCAGCAAGGCACGATACAACGCGGCGAGATGAAGGAAATGCTGATCCATTCGATTCGCGCCGACGACGCGCTGAGCGCGTTGAGCGTATCGAGCAAGTACAACGCGGATTGGGGCTTTCTGAGCGAGCTGCACGACCACGGGCGACGCGAGGCGGATGCGTGGCTCGCGCATCACTACGGCAACATCGGACAGCGGTCGAGTATCGACATTCGCAGGGAATTTCTCTGAGCGCATCGCGGTAATGTCGGCATGGGGCGCGCAGGCGCAGCCGTCCCGGGCCAAGGAGCGAACGTGAACCGGACGCAGGCGCGGTTCGTCGCGTTGTGGTCGTGCAGCGGCGGGATGCATGCCGAGGAGGTCTATCGCATGCTCGCGCAATGCTATGCGGAGCCGGCGCGCCATTACCATACGCTCCTGCATGTCCGGCGATGCCTGCGTCATCTCGACCTGGCGCGCGGCGCGATTGCCGAGCCGGACGCCGTCGAGCTCGCGCTCTGGTTCCATGACGTGATTTTCGTGCCGGGCGCGCAAGACAACGAGCAGCGCAGCGCGGACTGGTTCCGGCACCAGGCGCGGGGGCGAATCCGCGCGAGCGACCCGATCTGCGCGATGATCCTCGCGACGACCCACGCGGGGATCGCCGCGGAACCGGATACCCGCTTCGTGTGCGACATCGACCTGGCCGCGCTCGGCGCGTCCCGCAGCCGATTTCGCGAAGATGGCCGGCGCCTGCGGGCGGAGCGCCCCGATCTCGACGACCGGGCATACGACCGCCATGAACGGACGATTCTGCGCGGGCTGCTCGAACGTCCGCGCATCTACCTGACGGATTTCTTCCACACGCGCTGCGAGGCGCGCGCGCGCGGCAACCTGAGCTGGCGGCTGGGTTTGCCGAGCCCGGCGTGACGGCGCGCGTGATCGGCGGCGTCGCGCACATTCAGAATAATTCAGGATGCCGCCATGACTTTAAGGCTCATCTTCTCTAGTCTTGCTGACGTACCGCCGCACGGGCCGCGCGCCAGTCGGCAAGCTCAAGGAGAACTCGATGATTGCCCCGAAGTTGCGACAGGTATTGATGACGACCGCCGTGTTCGGCGCATTGCTGGCGACCGCGCCGGCCCATGCCGATACGACGCGCCTGGTCGATTCCGCGTCCGGGCGGGTGCCGGCCGTCGCGGTCGGCCCGCAATACGATACGACGCACGTCTGCGTCGCGCCGGAAGATTTCGACCGCTTTACCGACAGCTTCGTCGCGACGTTCGGCGGCAAGAAGTCGAAGCAGGGCGTGTTCCAGGTCACGCCGACGCCGAGCCAGACGATGTCGCAGCTCGTGCTCACGCCGGTCGGCACGGTTTCGGTATTCGGCTTCAAGACGCCGATCCCGTACCCGTTCTGTGACGAGCGCACCGGCTATCTCGTCACCGACATGGACGTCGCGGTGAAATCGGCGCGCGCGCACGGCGCGGATGTGATCGTCGACACGTTCCCGGACCCGATCGGCCGCGACGCGATCGTCCGCTGGCCCGGCGGCGTGAACATGCAGCTGTACTGGCACACCGAGGCGCCGCATTACGACGCGCTGCAGACGGTGCCGGAGAACCGGGTGTACGTGTCGCCGGAAAGCGCGAACAAGCTGGTGCACGATTTCGTCGCGTTCTCGCGCGGCAAGGTCGTGTCGGACGTGCGCCACGCGCCGGGCGTCGAGATCGGCCGGCCGAACGATACGTACCGCCGCATCCGCATCGAATCGGGCTTCGGCAAGATGACCGTGCTCGCGACGGATGGCCATCTGCCTTACCCGTTCGGCCGCGAGATGACGGGCTACGAAGTGTCCGATCTCGCCACGACGCTGAAGCAGGCGCAGGCGGCCGGCGTGACCGTGCTGGTGCCGACCTTCACGTCGGACGGCCGCGACGCGGCGCTCGTGCAGTTCCCGGGCGGCTATGTCGCCGAGATCCACGCGCGGTCGAAGTGATGGGACACCCGCCGAGGAAACGCGCGTGGCGCGGCATGTTGCCGGCCGCCATGCTGGCGGCGGGCGCCGCGACGTATGCCGGTACGGCGGCCGGTGCCGACGCGTCATCGGCGCCGTCCTCGGCCGACGGCACGGCGTGTACCGCGAAGCGGCCCACCGTGCTGTTCAACCGCTGGCAGGAAGACTGGTCGGTACTCGCGAATCCGTGCGTGCCGCGCAAGCCGCTCGATGCGCTGAAGTACATCCCGCTGGGCGGCGACCCGTCGACGTACCTGTCGCTCGGCGCGAACCTGCGCGAGCGCTTCGAGCTGAACAACGCACCGCTGTTCGGGCTCGGCGCCGCGCATGACGATCATTACGTGATCCAGCGCACGAACGTCCACGCGGACCTGCGCTATGCCGGGCATTTCCAGGCGTTCGTCCAGTTCGAGGATGCGCGGCCGTTCGGCAAGGATACGGTCGGGTCGGTCGATCGCGACCAGTTCGACATCGAACAGGCGTTCGTCGCGTATGTCGACCAGCTGGGCGGCGGCACGTTCAAGACCCGCATCGGCCGGCAGGAGATGGCGTTCGACTTGCAGCGCTTCGTGTCGGTGCGCGACGGGCCCAACGTGCGTCAGGCGTTCGACGCCCTGTGGGCCGATTACGAAATCGGCAAGTGGCGGCTGATCGGCTATGTGACGCGCCCGGTGCAATATCGCAACGACGCGGTGTTCGACGACGTGTCGAACCGTCACCTGAGATTCGACGGCGTGCGCGTCGAGCGATCCGGCGTGGGGCCCGGCGACCTGTCGGCCTACTGGTCGCGCTATACGCGCGACAACGCACGCTATCTTGCCGGGGCCGGCACCGAACGGCGCGACGTGTTCGACGTGCGCTACGCGGGCAAGTCGGGGCAGCTGGACTGGGACGCCGAGGCGATGCTGCAGACGGGGCACATCGGACCGGACACGATCGGGGCATGGGCGTTCGGCACGCTGGCCGGCTACACGTTCACCCAGATGCCGGGCGCGCCGCGCATCGGCATCCAGGTCGATGGCGCGTCGGGCGACACGCATCCCGGCGACGGGCGCATGGGCACCTTCAATCCGCTGTTCCCGAACGGCTATTACTTCACGCTCGCCGGCTACACGGGCTACAGCAACCTGATTCATGTGAAGCCGTCGCTGACGTTCAAGCCGGCCAGCAACGTGACGGTGCTGACCGCGGTCGGTTTCCAGTGGCGTGCGACGACGGCCGACGCGATCTACGGACAGGGGATGTCGGCCGTGCCCGGCACGGCCGGCAAGGGCGGCGCGTGGACGGGCATGTATGCGCAGGCGCGGGTGGACTGGCTCGTGAATGCGAACGTGGCGCTGGCCGTCGAGGCCGTGCACTTCCAGATCGCCGACTCGATCCGCGCGCTCGGCGCGCGCAATGCCGACTATGTCGGCATGGAGGCCAAGTTCGGCTGGTAACGCGGCGCGCCGTGCGATTCAGTGCGGCGCGCGAGCCAGCGCCTCGACAAAATCCATGAACGCCGTGACGCGCTTCGAGCCGCGCTGATTCGGCAGGTAGAGCGCGGTGACGACCGAGCGGGCCGTATCGGGCGTGACGTCGTACTGCTCGAAGAGCCTGCGCAGGCGGCCCGACCGGAGGTCGGCGTCGACGAGCCAGTCGGGCAGCAGCGCGATGCCGGCGCCGCCGAGTGCGGCCTCGCGCAACACCTCGCTGTGGTTCGATTTGAATCGCCCCGCGACGAACACCTTCGTCGCGCCATGCGCATCGGCGAACGACCAGGCCTGCTGGTCGCCGCCGAAATGAAAGCGCAGGCACGTGTGCTCGCCCAGCTCGCCGGGCGTCGACGGCGTGCCGTGCGCATCGAGATAGTCGGGGCTCGCGACGACGTAGCGCTGGAACGTGCCGAGCGGGCGCGCGACGACCTCCGCGGACGGTGCCGCCTCGCCGAGCCGGATCGCGACGTCGATCCGCCCCGCGACGAGATCGACGCGTTCGTCGGTGAGTTGCAGATCCACGTCGAGCTTCGGATGGCGCGCGAGGAATGCGGCGACGTGCGGTGCGATGCGGCGCACGCCGTACGCGACCGGCACGGACACGCGCAGCGGGCCGGACGGCTCGTCACCGCGATCGGCGACGAGTGCGTCGGCCTCCGCGAGCTCCTCCAGCAGCCGCTTCGCCCGTGCGTAGTAGACGGAGCCGGCATCGGACAACGTGACCTGGCGCGTCGTGCGGTTCAGCAGCACGGTGCCGAGCGACGCCTCGAGTGCGTCCACCGCACGCACCACCGACGAAGCCGCGAGATCGAGGCGCCGCCCCGCGCGGGAGAAGCCGCCGGCTTCCGCTACTTCCACGAACGCGCGCAGCGCGGAGAATTTGTCCATGTCGTCGTCTTGATGCGTGCCGCAACGATGCGTTGCATGCCGCTCGCATTCTATCGTCCGGCCGACGGCATGGATCGCACCGGGTGCCAGTCTTCAGAACGATTCAAGTGCCGCTGCAAGCGTGCGTGAACCGGCCGTCGGCGCGGGCGGCTCAGCGCGACATGCCGCGCCGCCATGCGCCGGGCGGATGGCCGACGATGCGCGCGAAGACGCGGTTCAGGTGGCTCTGGTCCGCGAAGCCGCAGACGCCCGCGATCTCCGCGAGCGTCATGTCGGTCGTCTCGATCAGCTGGCGGGCGCGGATCACGCGCTGTTCCAGCAGCCATTGATGCGGTGTGCGTCCGGTCGTCCGCGAGAACGCACGGATGAAATAGCCGCGCGACAGATCGCATTCGTGCGCGACTTCCTCGATCGACACGCCGAGGTTCGCCTTCTCCATCAGAAGCTCCTGCGCGAGCGCGACCTTGGCCGGCGACAGGATGCCCTTGCGCTCCAGGTCAGGCGCGCGCGCATGGCCGTAACGGCGGGCCAGATGCGTGCCGATCGCGAGCCCCATCTGCTCGACGAACAGCGCGTTCAGCGCGCCGGGCCCGTCGAGGCTGTCGGCGACCGCGTGCGCGAGATGGCCCAGCACGGCGTCCTGCACGTCGGGCGCGCAACTCAGGCCGCCGATTTCCATGCCGTCGTGCTCGCGGCCGAGGTCGTCCAGGTAGCGCTGCGACAGCTCGACGAGGACGAAATCGAACTTGCCGTACAGGTCGGCGCGAAAATGCCGCGAAAAGTCGCGAACGTAGATGGAGTGGGGCTGAAACCATCGCTCGGATTGGCCGGATCCGCGGTAGATCGTGCGGCGGTGGCCGCCATTCAGCGACACGCCGACCAGGAAGCCGCGATCGCTGGCCGCCATCTCGATGCGCTCGAACTGTTCGTCGCGCATGCATTTGCGGTGGAGCGTCAGGCCGCCCGTGGACCTTTCAATATCCTTGGCGAGCAGGCTCGAGATGCATCCGAGCGTGTCTTTCGGCGGTGCCGGCGGTGGCGCGGCGAGGGGATGGGGCATGTCGGAAAATCCTTCGGAGTCGGACGCCGGGCGAGCGCCCTTGCGTCCGGTACATACGGCGGGCCCGATAGGCCGACGATAACTTGAACAAATGTCCGCTGCTTGACGAAATGCTTGCAGCGGACCGTTGCGCGCGGTGCCGGGGCACGATCGGCACGCACACACGCGATTGCGAATGATATCGCCCGATCCGCATTCGCGCCGTGCCTGGTGGCCGGCGCGGGGCGACAGCGCATTTTCCTTCAAGATTTCCGGAAATGCCACGTATACACTCGGCCCACTTCTTAGAGACTTTGAACCCGCCTGAAGGGCAGGCCGGGTGCGGACTCCCGCCGGTGATCTGCTGCGTTCACACGGCGGTCATCGTGGGGAACCTGGAGGCGCCATGATCCAGATCGGGGCTTTATCGGTGGATTTCGAGCAGCGGGACATTCGCCGCCACGGCGCGTCGCTGCGTATTGGCGCGCGCGCGCTCGACATACTGGAAGTACTGCATCGCGCCAACGGTTCCGTCGTGTCGAAGGACGACATCATGGATGCCGTCTGGCCCGGCCTGATCGTCGAGGAAAACCGGCTGCAGGTGCATGTCGCAACGTTGCGCAAGGCGCTCGGCGCGAGCCGCGACCTGATCAAGACCGTCCCGGGCCGCGGGTACCTGCTGATCGCGAATCCGCCCGTCGCGCACGCGGTGGCGCCGCACCCGGCTGCCGCGGCACGGGATGCCGCGGCACGGGATGCCGCGGCACGGGATGCCGACGCGGCAGATCCGACCCCGTTCGTCGGACGCCGGGCCGAGCTCGAGCAGATCGTCGACATGATCGACCGTGTGCCGGTCGTCACGCTCGTCGGCGCGGGGGGCATCGGCAAGACGAGCCTGGCCGACCGGGTCGCGCACGCGCTGCGCGGCCGGACCGGCGAGCGCGTGCTGTTCGTGGAACTGGCGCGCGCCACGTCGCGCGACGACGTGCTGCTGGCGATTGCCGCCGAGCTGGGGCTCGAGACGGACGGCGTGCCGGCCGTCGACCGGATCGGCGCGGCATTCGCCGTTTCGCGCGACCTGCTCGTGCTCGACAACGCGGAGCACGTCGTCGACCTGGTTGCCGACCTCGTCGAGTCGCTGACGGCGCGCGCCGCACCGCTGCGGGTGCTCGTGACGAGTCGCGAACCCCTTCATATCTCGATCGAAACCGTGTTTCGCGTGAGTCCGCTGGCGGTGCCCGACGGCGCTGCCACGGTCGACGAGATCGCGCGTCATGCGGCCGTCGAGCTGTTTCTGGCGCGCATTCGCGCGGCCACGCCCGATTGCGTGGTCGACGCGGCCGGCATCCGGCTGATCGGCGATATCTGCCGGCGGCTCGACGGGCTGCCGCTCGCCATCGAACTGGCTGCCGCGCGCGTGGCGACGCTCGGGCTCGAGGTCGTCGCGTCGCGTCTCGACGACCGGCTGAACCTGCTGACGGGCGGGCTGCGTTCCGCGTTGCCGCGCCATCAGACGCTGCGCGCGACGTTCGACTGGAGCTACGTGCTGCTGGATCCGGCCGCGCGTGCGCTGTTTCGCCGGATGGCGTGCTTCGTCGGCCCGTTCACGTTCGATGCCGCCCGCGACGTCGCGATGGATCCCGCCATGTCTGCCGCCGACATGACCACGGTGCTCGGCGAACTGGTCGCCAAGTCGCTGGTGACCGTCGAGTTCAACGGCACGCAGGCGCGCTACCGCCTGACCGAATCGACCCGTGCGTACGCCCTCGAGAAATTGCACAACGAGGGCGAGTTCGACCGCATCGCCGAGCGTCATGCACGTCATGAACACGCGCAAGCGGAAGCCCGCGCGTCGGCTCGCGCGCACGCCGCGCGCGTGGCCAGCGCGCCCGGGCCCGCGGCCACGGCGGTCGAGCCGCCCGTCCCGGAAGCCGACGCCTTGGCGCGCGCGTTGCGGGAACCGGCGCGCATGCGCGACTGTTCGATACCGGCGAGGCGTGCGCTCGATGCGATCGATGCCGGCGCGCTCGGGGCCGTCGATGCGGTGCGCGAGATGCGCTTGCGCGCGGCCTACGCGTCGGCGCTTCTGCATACGGACGGCGATACGCAGACGGTCGCCGCGATGTGGGAGCGCACGCTCGGTCTCGCCGGGCGGGTCGGCGACGACGCATTCGACGCGTGCGCGCTGGTCGGGCTGTGGAACACGATGCTGACGCGCGCCGAGATTCACGAATCGCTGCGCTATGCGATGCGCTTCGAGCGGGCCGCCCAGCGGCGCGGCGACCGGTCGCAACGGGTGCTGGCAAACGCGATGGTCGCGACTTCGCTGCATTACTTCGGCGAGCATGCGCAGGCGCGCGAGCGGCTGGAGGCGGCGACGGCCGAGCTGGCCGAAACGGGCGAACCGCCTTGCGCGGTGGCGGCGCTCGGCGTCGACGTGGCGACGCTCGGCCGGACGATGCTGGCGCGGCTCGTCTGGATGCAGGGCGATCCGGAACAGGCGATGCGGCTCTGTGCGCAGGCGGTCGAATCCGCGCGCCGCAGCGGGTCGGCGCTGGCGTCGTGCATCGTGCTCGGCGCCGCGGCCGTGCCGATCGCGTTGCGATATGGCGATCACGACGTGATCTCCGACTATCTCGCGACGCTGCGATCGACCGCCGAGGCGAACGGGTTCGACATCTGGCTCAGCCACGCGGAATGTCTCGCGGGACAGTTCGACATGCAGGCCGGCCATCCCGGCGCCGGGATGGCGCGGCTCGAGCCCGCGCTGCGACGCATCGAGGCGAGCGGATTCCGGCGCCTGCTCGCGCCGCTGATGGTCGCGTATGCGGAAGGGCTGACGCGCACGGGTCGTGCCGCGGAGGCCCGCGCGAAGCTCGACGCGATGCTCGCGTGCTGCCGCGCGCGAGGCGAGCATCTGTTCGTGCCGGAACTGCTGCGGGTCAGGGGGCTGGCGATGCTCGAACAGGCACGCACGGCCGACGCCGAGCGCGCGATCGCATGCGATGCGGACGGGCACCGGCATCTCCTGATGGCGATCCATGCCGCGAACGGGCAGGGCGCGGCCATGTGGGCGCTGCGCGCCACGCTCGATCTCGCCGATCATCTGATCGAGCGCGGGCGTATCGGGCAGGCGTCGTCGCTGGTGGCCAGCCTGTCCGCGCCCATCGATCCGCAATCGCGCGCGTTCGACGTGCGCCGCCTGGCGCGGGTGAAGTGCTTCATCCGCCCGGAGACGATGCAGCCGGCGGGCGATGCGCGCATGCGGCACGCGCTGGCCGACACGATGCAATCGGCGGCATGACGGCGCGCGCGGACCGCGCGGGACACGCCCGCGCGCCGCGGCCATCCGTCTGTCCGATCGTTCAACATTCAAGGGAGGGTGGATGGTCCGTGTAACGTCAAACCGCAGGCATGCCGCGCGCGGTCGCATGCCGGCCGGCGGTGCGAGCGGGGAGGCTGACGGTGCTTAGAGCGACGCAATCCGCGGAGTCGGCGGACCTCATCGTCTACAACGGCAAGATCGCGACGCAGGACGACAGGCAGTCGTTCGTGACCGCGCTCGCGGTGAAGGACGGCCGGATTCTCGCGGCCGGCAGCGGACACGAGGTCATGCGCCACGCGCACGACGACACGCTTCACATCGACCTGAACGGCCGCACCGTGATCCCGGGGCTGAACGACTCGCACTTGCACGTGATCCGCGGCGGCCTGAATTTCAACCTGGAACTGCGCTGGGACGGCGTGTCGACGCTGGCCGAGGCGCTCTGCATGCTGCGTCGCCAGGTGCTGCGCACGCCTGCGCCGCAGTGGGTGCGCGTCGTCGGCGGCTGGACCGAATTCCAGTTCGCGGAAAAGCGCGGGCCGACGGTGGCCGAACTCAACGCGATCGCACCCGACACGCCGGTCTTCGTGATGCATCTGGGCGACAGCGCGCTCCTGAACGCGGCCGCGCTGCGCGCGATCGGTTATGGCCGCGACACGTCCGATCCGCCCGGCGGCGAGCTCCAGCGCGATCGTGCCGGCAGGCCGACCGGCATGCTGATCGCGCGCCCGGACATGGCCATCCTGCATGCGGCGCTCGAGCAGGGCCCCAAGCTCGGTTTCGACGAGCAGATGAATTCGATCCGGCACTTCATGCGCGAACTGAACCGCCTCGGCGTGACCAGCGCGATCGACGCCGGCGGCGATTTCCAGGCCTATCCGGACGATTACGCCGCGATCATGGCGCTCGCCGAGCGCGGCGAAATGACGGTGCGCATCGCGTACAGCCTGTTCGCGCAGCATGCGGGGCGCGAGATCGACGACTATGCGCGCTGGATGACGCTGGCGCAGCCCGGCGACGGCGACGCGTTCCTGCGGATGAACGGCGCCGGCGAACTGCTGGTGGTTTCCGCAGCCGATTTCGGCAATTTCCTCGAACCGCGCCCGGACCTGCCCGACGTGCTCGAGGCGGAGCTGACCGCGGTCGTCCGGCTGCTGGTCACGCGGCGCTGGCCGTTCAGGCTGCATGCGACCTACGACGAATCGATCGGCCGCTTCCTGAACGTGCTCGAAGCCGTGAACCGCGACGTGCCGTTCGACGGCCTGCGCTGGTTCTTCGATCATTGCGAGACGATTTCGGATGCGAACATCGCGCGCATCGCGGCGCTCGGCGGCGGCGTGACGGTCCAGCACCGGATGGCGTTCCAGGGCGAGTACTTCATCGCGCGCTATGGCGCGCAAGCCGCCACGCGCACGCCGCCGATCCGCGCGATGCTGGCGGCCGGCCTGCCGGTCGGTGCCGGCTCCGATGCGACGCGCATCGCGAGCTACAACCCGTTCGTGTCGCTGTACTGGATGGTGTCCGGGCGCACGGTCGGCGGCACCGTGCTCTACCCGGAAGGCAACCGGCTGAGCCGGATGGAGGCGCTGCGGCGCTATACGGTCGGCAGCGCGTGGTTCTCGAACGAGGACGATTGCAAGGGCGCGCTGGTACCTGGCCGGTATGCGGATTTCGCGGTGCTGACGGACGATTACTTCACGATCGACGAGGCGCGCATCAAGCACCTGTCGTCGGTCCTGACGATCGTCGACGGCAAGGTCGTGCACGCGGACGACGAATTCGCGCCGCTGGCGCCGCCGCCGCTGCCGGTGAGTCCGGCATGGTCGCCCGTGGCCGAATTCGGCGGCAGCGGCCGGCGGCACCCGGCTGCGTCGGCGCAGCCGCGCGTCGCGGCCGATGGCGGCCGCGAGACCGGTTTCGCGCGCGAATACGGGCGCCGTCTCGCGCGGTGTCTGCAGGCGGCCGCAACGGGATTCGTCGAGCCGTGCAACGCCTTCGGCTGCGTCGGCGCGGCCTGCTAGACGATGGATGTCGGCATGTGTGGTGGCTACCTCGACGCGTGCCGGGCGAAGAATTAACAACCTTCCGGCCCCGGCACGGGGCACCAGGAGACAACATGAATGCTGCGCACACGTGCGCACCGGCCGACGACGAAGTCGCCGGCGTGCGCATTCCGCGCACGCCGATCGCGATCGAGGCCGCCGAAGCCGCGAGCGCGTCGCTGCCGCGCGTGCTCACCGATCACGCTTGCCGGGTGTTCGTCCTCGCGTCGCTCGCCGCGCGCCGCGCGAGCGAGACGTGCGATGCCGACGCGCTGTACGTGGCCGCGATGTACGCGAACATGGGCCTGAGCACCGCCTATTGCCGCTCGAGCGCGCGCTACGAACTCGACAGCGCCGATGCCGCGCACGCTTTCCTGCTGCGGCACCGGACGCCGCCGCACCTGTGCGACGACGTATGGCGCGCCATCGCGCTGCATACGACGCCCGCCGTGGCCGCACGTGTGTCGCCGCTGGCGCGTGCGCTGTCGTCCGCGGTCGCGACGGACCTGATGGCCGCGGCCGTCGACGCGTATTCCATCGACGAGCGCCGCGCGCTGCTCGCCGCGTACCCGCGCGGCGACGGGTTCGGCGCGGCGTTCCTCGATGCGGTCGCGCGCGGCGTCGCGCACCGGCCCGCATCGACGTTCGGCACGTGGAGCGCCGACGTGCTCGAGCGGGCCGACCCGGATTTCCGTCGGCCGAATTTCTGCGGACGCGTGCTGGGTGCGCGCTGGAACGACGCCTGACGGCGCGATGGCGAAGCGACGGCCGGCTTCTGTCGCGGCCGGCATGTCCAGACGGTCATTGCGCCGGGCCGCCGCGTCGCTGCCGGGTTCAGGCGGCCGGTTCCGCCGCGCCGTGCCGTGCATAGTCGACGTATCCCGCGCGGTCGCCGCCATACCAGCCGACCGACCGCGGCGCGGCGAGCGGCGCATGCATGGCGATGCGCTCGACCAGATCCGGGTTCGCGATGTAGGCGCGCGCGAATGCGACGAGATCGGCGTCGCCCGCATCGATCAGCGCGTTCGCGGCGTCCGGCGCGATGCCGCCGTTGACGATCAGCGTGCCGCCGAACGTCTTGCGCGCGTTCCCGACGATGCGCGGCAGGTCGGGCTCACCGCTCCAGCCGTTGGTGTCCGCCGCGTGCAGGTAGGCGACACCCGCTTCGTCCAGCATGCGGCCGACGTACGCGTACGTCGCATCCGGATCGGCGTCGCGCACGTTGTTGTAGTGCGCGTACGGCGAGATGCGCACGCCCACGCGGCTGATCGGCATCACGCCGCCGACCGCATCGACGATCTCCTCGAGGAAGCGCGCGCGGTTCGCGACCGAGCCGCCGTAGCGGTCGTCGCGGCGGTTCAGCGTCGACGACAGGAACTGGTGCGGCAGGTACCCGTTGGCCGCGTGGATCTCGACGCCGTCGAAGCCGGCCGCCATCGCGCGGGCGGCCGCGCGGCGGAATTCATCGACCGCCGCGGCGACTTCGTCCGTCGTCATCGCGCGCGACGGCGTCGCGTGGATCTTCGTGTAGTAGCCGTTCTGCAACTGCGCCCACACCTGCAAATGCTCGAGGTCGTCGTTGATGCCGGACGGCGACAGCGGCGCGTCGCCGCCGAGCAGCGTCAGCGAGCTGACGCGGCCGCCGTGCCACAGCTGCGCGAAGATGTGGCCGCCGTTCGCATGGACCGCGTCCGTGACCTGCTGCCAGCCGGCCGCCTGCGCGTCGGTGACGAGCCCGGGCGTCAGTTCGAATGCCGCGGACGCGTGGCTGACGTTGGTCGCCTCGGTGACGATCAGGCCGGCGGACGCGCGCTGCGCGTAATACTCGGCCATGAGCGCGGTCGGCTGGCCGCGCGCCGGCGCGCGTGAACGCGTCATCGGCCCCATCACGACGCGGTTGGGAAGCGGCAGGCCGCGCAGATCGTAGGTGCTGAGCAGGGAAGACATGGTGGACTCCTTGAACGAGATGTCGGGCGCCTGTGTGCCGGGCGGCGCGTGGCGATTCCGCAAGCGGCGCGCCGGGCACGCCGCATTGCCGTCAAGACTATTGATCGAGCGATCACAGCGGAATACGTCCGTCGCGCAATCGAGCATTGCGTTCCGCGCAAAGGCGTGGCATGCCCGCGGGCACCGGCGCCGCTGTGCGGCGGCGAAGGCGAAGGCGGAGGCGGAGGCGCAGGCCGTGTCGAGGCCGTGCAAGCGGTCGGGGCGGCGGCGCGCGTTGCGCGTCCGGGCAGGATCGCCGGTGGCCGCGTTCAGCCGCGCTCGCCCTGCAGCGTCGGAATCCGCGCGAACAGGCCCGCCAGCCAGTCGACGAAGATCTTGAGCTTGACGGGCGTGTGCCGATTGGGCGGATACAGGATCGAGATCGGCCGGGGCGGCGTGTTGAAATCGGTCAGCACCTCGTGCAGCCGTCCCGATTTCAGATACGGCTCGACCAGGTAGAGCGACGTCTTGATCAGGCCGATGCCCGCGACGCCGCACTCGATGTAGGTATCGGCGTCGTTGACCGCGACCGTGCCGCACATCTGCACGATGCGCGTTTCGCCGTCGACGACGAAATCCCACGACCGCGGCCGGCCGGTATCGGCCGAGATGTGGCTGACCGCGACATGCTGCGCGAGATCGTCGACCGTTTCGGGCGCGCCGCAGCGCTCGAGATACGCGGGGGCCGCGCACGTGCAGGTGGTCAGGCTGCCGATCCGTTTCGCGATCATGCCCGAGTCGTCGAGCGCGCCGATGCGCACCACGCAATCGACGCCTTCGCCGACGAGGTCGATCTGGCGATCGGTCACGCCGAGTTCGATCGAGATGTTCGGATGGGCGGCGAGAAATTCGGGCAGCGCCGGCACCATGATCTGCTTGGCCATGGCCGGCGGCAGGTTCACTTTCAGGCGGCCGCGCGGCACGTTGCGCGCCTGCGAAACCGCCGCTTCCATGTCGTCGATTTCGCGCAGCACGCCGACGCAGCGTTCGTAGTAAGCCTGCCCGTCCTCGGTCAGCGAGATGCGGCGGGTCGTGCGGTTCAGCAGCCGGCAGCCGAGATGCTGTTCGAGCGTGCTCAGCAGCGCGGACACGCGCGGCGTGGTGAGCCCGGTCGTATCCGACGCACGCGTGAAACTGCCCGTTTCGACGATGCGCGTAAACACGCGCATCGAAAGCAAGGTATCCATCGTTCAGAAATCTCCAGCCTGTCGAGTGTCGGCGCCGGTTCGTGCCGGCGCGATCGGTGGTGTGACGACGCTAGGCGTCGATGCGTTGCCTGAGCCCTTCGCCGGCAAACGGCATGTCGCGCGGGCGCTGGCCGGTCGCGTCGAAGATCGCGTTGGCGAGCGCGCCGGCGGTCGGCCCCATCGACGCTTCGGCCGCGCCGAGAAACGGTGCGCCGGGACGGTTGATCAGGTGCACCTTCACGCCTTGCGGCGCTGCCGGGAAACGCAGGATCGGATAGCTGCTCCAGTCGAAGCTGCGGATGCGCTGCGTATCGTAGTTCAGCGCCTCGTACAGCGACCAGCTGGCGGCCTGCACGATGCCCCCCTCGATCTGGTTGCGGATGCCGTCCGGCGACACGATCTGGCCCGCGTCGACGGCGACTTCCGCGTGATCGAGCGTCACCTGGCCCGTTTCCGGCACCACCGAAATCTCGACCGCGATCGCGACGTAGGCCATCAGGTTCTTGTATTTGCCGAACGCGAAGCCCACGCCGCGGTTGCGCGCGCGCGGCGGGCGGGGCCAGCCGAATTTCGTCGCGGCGAGCTGGATCACCTGGCGCGCGCAGGGATCCTGCATGTGACGCAGCCGGAATTCGACGGGATCGATGCCGGCCGCGTGCGCGAGCTCGTCCATGAAGCTTTCGATCGACCAGATGTTCGTGTGCGCGCCGAGCGAGCGCATGGCCGACGTCTGCAGCGGCATCGTCGGCGAGAAGTGGTTGACGATGTGCAGGTTCGGCAGCGCATACAGCGGGATCGCATTGCGATCCCCGCCGCCCTCGGGCTGCAGCATCGGCGTCGACGGCGCGGGGACGAACGGCGGCTCGAGCATTCGCGCGGGCAGCAACCGGCCGGCATTGACGATGCGTTCGTTGTGCGAGCTGCTCCACAGCGCGTATTTCCAGTCGACGATACGGCCGCCGGCGTCGAGCGACGCGCTGATCTCGGTGACCATCGCCGGCGTGAAGTGGTCCCACGTGTGCTCCTGTTCGCGCATCCACTGGACGCGAATCGGCTTGCCGGGCATCGCGGCCGCGATCAGCGCCGCATGCGCGGCCGCATCGTCCGCGCCGTTGTGCCCGTAGCAGCCGGAGCCCTCCATGTGAATGCAGCGGATCGCCGCCTTCGGCATCGACAGCATCTCGGCGAGCGCGTCGCGCAGCGGATACACGCCTTGCGAGTGGGTCCACACGGTCAGCGTGCCGTTCTCGAGATGCGCGACCGAACAGGACGGCCCGATCGAGCCGTGCAGCAGGTAGTTCTTCCGGAACGTGGCGCTCAGCGTCTTCGCCGCCGGCGCGGTGGCCGCATGCGTGTTGGCGATCTCGATGTCCTGCGTGGCGATGCGCTTCAGGTCTGCATGGACCGTCGCGCGATCCGGCAACGCGCGGCCCGCCGACCAGCGGCTGCCGGCGGCCAGCGCGCGCTGCGCGACGACCGCCTGCCATTCGCCCTGGGCGACGACGGCGAGCATGCTGCCGTTGCGCACGATCCGCACGACCCCCGGCATCTTCAGGATCGCGGCTTCGTCGAACGACTGCAGCTTCGCGTCGTACACCGGCGGCATCACGACGCGCGCATGCAGCATGCCGGGCAGTGCCATGTCCTGCACGTAGCTGACGCCGCCCGTGACCTTGTTCGGAATGTCGACACGCGGCAGCGACGTGCCGATCACGGCAAACGTCGCCGGGTTCTTCAGTGGCGACGTCGGCGTCGCGTTGCGATGCAGGTCGACGATGCGGACCGCATCGCCATAGCGCATCGTGCGGCCGTCCGGCGCCTTGATGACCGCGTCGGCGACCGTGAGCGTGCGCGGATCGACGCCGAACTGCTTCGCCGCGCCGTCGACCAGCAGCCCGCGCACCTGCGCGGCGGCGTTCAGCAGCGCGGAGCCGCTGTCCGCCATCGTGTGGCTGCCGGCGGTCAGGCCTTCGTCCGGCGATGCGCCGGTGTCGGCGGTCAGGAACGTGATCAGCGCGGGCTTCATGTTCAATTCCTCGGCCGCCACCTGCAGCAACGCGGTGCGCACGCCGGTGCCGAGCTCGACCTTGCCCGTGAACACGGTGACCCGGCCGTCGGGGGCAATCCTGATCCACGCATCCAGCAGCGGATTGGTCTTCAGGCTGCCGGCCAGCGTTTCGGTGGCTCCGGATACATGGACGGCCGCGCCTTCATCCGCGATCACGACCTCGGCGGCGGCGCGAGCGGCCGGCGCGAGGCTGAACGCGACGAACAGCGCGCCGGAAACCATGAAGTGCCGGCGGCCTTCGTCGATGTCGTCGGGTGCGTTCATCGGAGCCCTTTGCTGATCGTGACGGGTGCGCCGGCCGGCTGCGGATCCGGCAGGCCCGCGACCTGGCGTACGGCCGCCAGGATCCGCAGATGGGTGCCGCAGCGGCACAGATTCGGTTCCATGTGGGTACGCAGTTCGCGTTCGGTCGGTTTCGGGTTGCGTTCGAGCAGCGCCTGCGCGCGCATGATCATGCCCGCGATGCAATAACCGCACTGCGCCGCCTGGTGATCGATGAACGCCTGCTGAAGCTTGCCCGGCCGCTCGGCGGTGCCGAGGCTCTCGATGGTTCTGACGCTGCGCGTGCCGACCGCCGAGACCGGGATCAGGCACGAGAACATCGGCTTGTCGTCGACGATCACGGTACAGGCGCCGCACTGTCCGAGGCCGCAGCCGAACTTCGCGCCGTGCAGGTGCAGGTCGTTGCGCAGCGCATAGAGCAGCGGCGTGGACGGATCGATGTCGAGCGTGTGCCGCGCACCGTTGACGGTGAGGGTGATCATCGCGGGCTGTCCTCCTTTCTGAGCTTCGCGGCCATGGCTTCGGCGCCGTTCCAAGCGGGGCGATCCGAGTACGTTTCGCGGATATAGGCGGCGAGGTCCGCGATCTGGCGGTCGTCGTACGGGTCGATGTACGACGGCATGTAGTTCAGCGTGTCCTCGCCGTGCCAGCCGATGCCGTTGAACATCATCTGGATCGCATTGCGCGGCGTGTCGGCGGCGACCGCCGTGCTGAACGCTAGCGTCGGCCGCTCGCCGATCGACTGCATCGGCGCCGCCGGCCCGTGGCACTGCGCGCACGAGGCCTGGAACAGCACCGCACCGCGTTGTCCCTCGGGCGTCCTGGGCGGGCGCGCGGCTTCGACTGCGCCAGTTCGCGGGCCGCCCGGTTTCTGGATCGACAGGATGTACGCGGCGATCGCCTCGACGTCCTCCGCCGGCACGGTCGCGAGATCGCGCGTGACGGGCAGCATCGGTCCGGCGGCCGCGCCATGCTCGCTCGCGCGGCCGGTGCGCAGGTACGTCACCAGTTGCGCCTGCGTCCACGGACGTGCCGCGTTGCCGAGCATATTGAGCGGCGGCGCGTCCCAGCCGTCGACGAGGCCGCCGTCGAACGCCTTGCCCGCCTGTTCGCCGCCGATCGCGTTCAGCGGCGAGTGACAGGACGCGCAGTGGCCGAGACCGTCGACGAGCGCCTTGCCGCGATTCCATTGCGCGGATTGCGACGGGTCCGGCGTGTACGCCCCCTCGCGCAGGAACAGGACGTTCCAGAACGCGACCAGCGGGCGGAAGTTGAGCGGGAAGATCAGGTCGTTCTTCGGCGTCTTCGCCTGAACCGGCTCGCGCGTCATCAGGTACGCATACGCGGCCGCGATGTCGTCGTCGGACATGCGCGTGAAATGAATGTACGGGAAGGCCGGGTAGAGCGGATGACCGTCGCGGGCGATGCCGCGGCGCAAGGCGCGCGCGAAGGCTTCGCGCGACCAGCGGCCGATGCCGGTATCGGCGTCCGGCGTGATGTTGGTCGCGTAGATCGTGCCGAACGGCGTCGCGAGCGGCAACCCGCCGGCGAACGGCTGGCCGTCCTTCGCGGTATGGCAGACGATGCAATCGCCGAGCGCGACCACGCGCGCGCCGGCCCGCACGAGTCGAGGATCGAACGATGCGCGCGCGGGCGGATCGATCGGCGCGATCGACGGGCGGATCATGATGGCGGCCGCGATGGCCACGCCGATGATCGCGACGCCGGTCAAACCGAACCAGAGTCGTTTGTGCTTCATGCGCGCTCCACGCGAATCGGCCGCTCGCGCCCGATTCGACGTGCGGGACAATGTGCGACGGAAATCATGCGTCACTCCAGGATGGGCACCGCGCGCGGCCAAATGCCCGCGCAACGGCTCGTGCAGGCAGTCTACGCGTGCACTGTCGCCATTTCCTGAAGCCGTGCTGAAACGTTCTGAAGTCAGTGTGCCGTCGACACCGGCAGCCGGAACGTGAGCGCGGTACCGCCGCCGTCGCGCGGCGTGGCCTCGAGCGTGCCGCCGTGCGCCTCGATGATCGAGCGGCAGATCGCGAGGCCCATCCCCATCCCGTGCGACTTCGTCGTGAAGAACGGATCGAAGATCCGGCTGGCGATGCCGGCGTCGATGCCGGCGCCGCGATCGGCGATGCTGATGACCACCTGGCCGTCACCGGCGTACGACGTGACGTCGAGCTCGCGCGACGTGGCCGGGCCGTCCATCGCGTCGAGCGCGTTGGTGACCAGGTTCAGGATCACCTGCTGGAGCTGCGTGCGATCCGCCATCACGCGGATGTCGTCGCAGTGCAGGTCGACGCGCAGTGCGACCTGCTTGGCGTCGATTTCGGTCGCGGTGAGATGCAGCATGTCGCGAATCAGGTCGTCGATCGCGAGCGGGGCCAGCGCGAGCGGCGCCTGGCGCGCGAGCGATCGCAATGCGCGGACGATGTCGGCCGCCCGTACGCCGGACGCGCGAATGTCCTCGAGGCTCGCGAGCGCTTCGCCGAGGTCGGGCTGCGTGCCGCGCAGCCAGCGCATGCCGGCGCCCGCGCTCGCCACGATGCTGGTGAGCGGCTGGTTGATCTCGTGCGCGATCGACGCGGCCAGTTCGCCCATCACGGTCACATGCGCGGTGCGTGCGAGCTCGGCCCGCGCATGCCGCAGCGCGGCCTCCGTTTCGAGCCGGCGCGCGTTCTCGTCGATCAGTTCCGCATAGATCCGTGCGGATTCGAGCGCATTGGCCGCCTGCGGCGCCAGCACTTCCAGCATCGCGATGCGCCGCGGCGAAAACACGCCGTTGGTCAACTTGTTCTCGAGATAGAGCACGCCGATCAGCGCACCCTGTTTCAGCAGAGGCAGGCAGACCAGCGAGCGCGTCGGATGCGCGCGCAGGCTGTCGATGTGATCGGGTGCGCCTTCGCGTTGCGCGTTCGCGAACACGACCGGCTTGCGGGTTCGCACGGCAGTGTTCAGGATCGACAGCGGAATGTCGTCGTCGGTGGGTTCGCCGCGCGTACTGTTGATGATGATGTCGCTGCCGATGGTGCGCGCGGTTGCCTCGATCGTCAGCCGGTCGTGCCGTGCGAGCAGCAGCAGGCCGTAGCGCGCCCCGGCATAGACGATCATGTTGCGCATCAGCGTCTGGATCAGGCGCTCCAGCACGATTTCCTCGGACAGAGAGTGCGCGGCGCGCATCGCGAGCGCGAAATCGAGGTCCTCGCGTGCGGGCACGGCCGGTTCGCCCGGCAACGGATCCATCACGAGGAACGGATGCTGCGATTCCATCGCCTGCGTCTTGCCGGCCGCGCCCCAGCGCCGGTAGCACGCGTGCGCGAGCCGCAGCTGATGGCGGGCCTGGCCGCTCAGCCCGAGCGATGCGGCATGGCGCGCGGCCAGTTCGCGCGCGAGCGCCTGTTCGTGCACGAAACCGCGCTCGGCGGCGAGGCTGGCAGCGGCCTCGTACTGCTGCATCGCGACGACATGGTCGCCGCGCACGCGCGCGAACTCGGCGTCGATCAGCGCGAGCTTGTTGCGGAACGTTCCCGGATTCCGTTCACTCCACGCGGCGAAGCGCGCGCGCTGCGGCGCGAAGCGTTCGAGCAGCCGGTCGGGCGGCGTGGTGCCGGCGTCGCCCGCGATGCCGGCCAGCACGCCGAACAGGTGGAAGTCGGACTGCATGATGTGCGCGGGCGTCGACCACGCGAACGGCGCGGCCGCATCGAGCGATGCGCGCGCCGCGTCCGCGTCGCCGAAGATGAACGCCGCCTGGCCGGCGAGCACGTCGGTCCAGAACCGCAGCACCGACATCGGCGTCCGGGGCGACGCGCGGGTGCGCCAGGTGCCGATCGGCCGATCGAAACCGAGCTGCAGCGCATCGACGAATTCGGACTGCGTGGAAACGAGGTCGACGATGTCGTCGTAACGCGCGCCGCGCGCGATCTTCAGCAGCGGATCGATCTCGTCGCGGATCGCCGGCAGCGCTTCGCCCATCGACAGCAGATCGCTGATGATGTGGTTGCAGCTGTAGCACATCCAGCGCAGCTCGGCGCTCGCGTTGCCGGCCGCCTTCGCATCGCGCGCGCATTCGAGTGCATACGACAGCGGCCGGGTCCAGACGCTCACCTGGTCGAGCGCGATCAACGTCGCGGAACGGTAGCGCTCGAACCCGTGGCGATCGACCAGCGCGAGCGCGACCTGCGCGAATTCGAAGCCCTCGTCGTACGCGTCGCGATACTGCGCAATGCTGACGCCGTACCATGCGAGGCCCTGCACCGACGCGGCGGTGACGCCGTGGCGCAGGGTCAGCCGGACCATGGTCGCGAAATGCAGCAGCATCAGCCCGCCGCTCGGATAGAACATCGCGGCTTCGAGCGCGGTCAACAGCGCCATCGTGGCTTCCACGCGTGTGTCGGTCATCACGGGCAAGTCGACGAGGGTGTGGATGGCGCGGCCGTCGAGCGCCTCCTTCACCGCGTCGCAGGCTGCCGCGAGATCGGCCTCGACCGGCTCGGCGGGCAGCGTCACGCCGAGCAGCGCCAGCCCGGCCAGCGCGACGTCGACGGCCTGCCGGTAGCGCGACTCCACCGTGAGTTGCGCGGCTTTCAGCCGGTGGGCCTCGGCACGGTCGGCCGGCGTGCGCGTACGCGCCATGAGCGCGTCGATCGCGATGGCCGCCTGCGCGGTTTCGCCGGTGGCGAGGAGCAGGCCGCCGCGCAGGATGCCGATCCGGCTCGCGAGACCATAGTGCCGCGACCACGCGTGGGGGCCGAGCAGCGATTGCGCGGACGCGAGAAACGACAATGCACGATCGCGCGCGGCAGCCGGGGCCGCCGCCTCTGCCGCCGCGACCAGCACATCCGCGAACGCGAGCGCGAGCGCGCGGTCGAGCGGCACGGCTTTCGCCTGCTCGATCTGGGTGGCCAGCGCGAGCAGGCATTCGGTCGACGCGCGGTCGACGCGGGCGAGCATCGCGGTGGCGATCCGCGTGTGGCGCAGCGTGCGCTCCGCGCGATCGGTGAGCGCGTAGACGGCCTCGAGGACGCGGTCGTGGGCGAAACGCCAGCGGCTGTCGGTGAGCGACACGAGGCCGGCCTGACGCACGGGGTCCATCCAGAAACTCAGTTCCGCACGCGTCTTGCCGGCGGCGGCGCACAGCAGTGCATCGTCGGCCTCGATGCCGGCGCAGGCCAGCAGCGACAGCAGCATTCTCGATTCGTGCGGCAGCCGCTGCATCCGGATCTCCAGCAGGCTGACGACGTTCTCGCTCAGGGAGCGCGCGTCGATATCGGCCGAAGACCATTGCCATCCCTGCCGTGCCGCGTCGTAGTCGAGCAAGCGCTCGTCGATCAGCGTACGCAGCAGCTGCTGGATGTGGAACGGATTGCCGCCGGTGTTGCGGTGAACGATGGCGCCAAGCCCGGACAGCCGCTCCGGCGCGTCGCGAAGCATGCCGGCCAGCATGCGCGGGACGTCGGCGGCGCCGAGCGGCGCGAGCGTCAGGGCCGTCACGCACGCGCGGTCGAGCTGCCGCAGGAAGCCGCGGAAGGCCGGCGCGAAATCGTGCTGCGGCCCGCTCCGATAACCGGCGACGATACAGAAATTCGCGGGCGGATCGGCCGCGATCGACGCGAGAAACGCGAGCGTCGCGTCATCGGCCCACTGGAGGTCGTCCAGCGTCACGACGAGCGGTTCGGCCGGCGCCGCGAACGCGCGGAAGGCATTCACGACGATCTGGCATAGATGAAATTCCGGAATCGCATCGGCATGGCCGAATGCGACGGGCTCGACATCGAGCAGCCAGTTGATTTCCGGGAAGATGCGCGCCAGCAGGCTGGCCTGACGGCCCACGCAGTCGCGCAGCCGCGCGGCGATTTGCGCGATTTCGTCGTCGCGCCGGGCCAGCGCGCTGCCGAACAGCGCGCGCAGCGCCTGCAGCACGGGTGCGTAGGGCCGGGCGGGCTGGAACTGATCGACCTTCGCGGACGCGCACCATGCCGTTCTCGACGCGGCCCGCACGTCGCGCGTGAACGCCTCGATCAGCGCGGTCTTGCCGATGCCGGCCGCGCCGTCGATCAGGACGATGGCTGCCTCGCCGGTGCGCGATACGGTTGCGCGAACCGCCTCGAGCCGGCGGGACTCGGGCTCGCGGCCGACCAGCAGGTCGGCCGTGTGCAGGCCGCCGAGTGGATCGCGGCCGCCGAGCGCGAACGGCTCGACGAGGCCCGAGGCCAGCCAGTCGTGCAGGATGCGTTCGAGATCGCGCTGCACCGTTTCGCACGACGGATAGCGGTCGGCGGGCTCCTTCGCGATCAGCTTCAGGATCAGGTCGTTCAGGATGGCCGGCACGTCCGCGCGAAAGGCCGTGGGCGGCGCCGGCTGCATGGCGACGTGCGCATACACCCATTCGGACGTCGACGTGGCCTGGTACGGCAGCGCGCCCGTCAGCAGGCGAAACAGCGTGATGCCGAACGCGTAGAGGTCGGAGCGCTCGTCACCGCACGCGCCCTCCGATACTTCAGGCGCGGCGAACGCGGCAAACTCCGTGCGTATGGTGCGCTCGGCGACGTGCTCCGCGCGCCGGTCGCGGGCATGGGCAAACGAGCGGAGCATGACCGTGCCGTTCGGCGCGATGGCGAAACTGGCCGGTTGCAGATCGCCATGCAGCCAGCCGCGCCGGTGCAGTTCCCCGAGCGTGCGCGCGGCCTGGATCGCGGTGTCGAGAAACACCTCGAGCGGCAGCGGTTCGTCGGCCAGCGTGTCCAACGCCCGCACGTCGACGCGCGGATACACGAGCACCGGGCCGTCGGCTGCGCGGATCAGCGCGGCGGGCAGCAGCGCCCACGCCGGTTCCAGCACGTCGTTCAACGCGAACTCGCGCTCGAATTGCCGGCAGCGCAGATCGAATTCCCAGCGGGTCTGGCATGCCGACCACTCGCGCCCCGTGTCGGCGTCCGTCAGGTCGAACCGCAGGACGTCGCCGGAGCGGACCGCATTCGACACGCCGGCACGCGCGAGCCAGTCCGCATCCATTCGATTTGCGTTGTCCGGGGCGCGCAGGGCTTGGTTCACGATGGCGTGGCAGGTGGGTTGAAGCAGAGTACGGCGTGTAGGCGGCGCGTAAAGCGGTATCGGCCGGGCTGAATGCGCGCGTGGCGCGCGGCACGTGCATTGTCCGTCAGCTCGCGAGAATTTGCAGTACCCGCGGCAAGTTCGACGACGGCCCGCCGGCACCGGACTAAACCTATGGATAATGGTCCGCGCGAGCGTCGCGCCATACGATCCGTGTGCGCGCTTCGACATGCCGCGACGCGGCCCGAAGGGCAAGGCAAAGGGGGCCGCCTCGCGAGGCGGCGCACGGTTTGACGCAGCATGGGCGGGTGCGGATCATGTACAGGTTCGGTCGGGTGACGGTATCCCTCGAGTGCCGCGAAGTCTACGTCGACGGGCAGCCGCGATATATCGGCGCCCGCGCGTTCGAGATTCTCGAGCTGCTGGTGAAGGCAGCCGGCAGGCTCGTATCGAAGGAAGAAATCATGCAGGTCGTGTGGCCGCACACGATCGTGGTCGAGAACAACATCCAGGTGCACGTGTCGACGCTGCGCAAGCTGTTCGGCGGCAAGCACGGCTGGATCCGGACCGAACCGGGCCGCGGCTATCGCCTTGCGGCGCCGGTCGAGCTTTCCCGCGCCGAGCATGAGCCGGAGCGGTCCGACGCGCCGGCCGGCGCACGCGCCGGCGGCGTATCGCGCAAATGTCCGCTGATCGGCCGGGAACGTGAAGCGGCCGAGCTGCACACGCTGCTCGAACGCGAGGCGCTCGTCACGCTGGTCGGGCCGGGCGGTGTCGGCAAGACGCATCTCGCGCAGGAGGTCGTCGCGGCCTGGTCGGCGATATGCGGCATCGAGTCGGTCCGGATCGATCTCGCCGGCCGGCCGGGCGGCGCGACGCTCGAATCCGCGGTGCTGGACGCGCTCGGCGCACCGGGCGATCCGGCCGCCGAGCCGGCGGATGTCGTGCGCGCGATCGGCGGGCGGCGCGTCATGCTGGTGTTCGACAATGCCGAGCAGCATGTCGATGCGCTCGCGGATCTCTGCGAAGCGATCACGGCGGGCAATACCGGCGCGCTGCTCGTGGTGACGAGTCGCGAACCGCTGCGGGTCGCCAGCGAGCGCGTGTACCGGGTCGGGCCGCTGCCGGTGCCGCCGGCCGGCGCGAACGGCGACGAGATCCTCGCGTGCGGCGCCGTCCGCATGTTTCTGGCGCGCGCGCGTGCGATGGGCACCGACATTCCGGCGGACCTGCAGACGCTCGACGCGATCGCGACCATCTGCCGCCGCCTGAGCGGCCTGCCGCTCGCGCTCGAGCTCGGCGCGGCCCGTGTGGCATCGCTCGGGATCCAGGGGCTGGTCACCGATCTCGACAAGTCCGTCCTGTCGCTGTCCGGCGGCCTGCGTACCGCGCATCCGCGCCAGCAGACCCTCCGGGCCACCATCGAATGGAGCTACCGGTTGCTCGATGAGGCGGAGCGCCTCGTGCTGTGCCGTCTCGCGGTGTTTCCGGATGCGTTCCGGCTCGACGCGGCGTGCGCGCTGGCCGCCTGCGACGAACCGGCCGCCGATCAGGTGCTCGACTGCGTGGTCAGCCTCGCGTCGAAATCGCTGCTGGTCGTCCATTCCGCCGGGCTGTCGAAGCGCTACTCGCTGCTCGAGGTCGTGCGCGCCTATGCGCTCGAGAAGCTGGCGGAGTCCGGCGAGGCCGGTCGCGTTCATGCCCGATATGCGTCGTTCGTGGCGGAGGAGCGCGCGGATGCGCCGCAGCCGGCGACGGTCGTGTCCGTGCAACCGATGCCGGCGCTCAGGTGGGCGTGATACGTCGGTCGATACCGCTCGAGCGGTATCGCGATGTTCTGGATAGAAAAAGATCTCGGGTTCTCATTTCATGGGCATTGTTTGCATCATCGATGACGATGCGTCGGTCCGTAAGAGTCTTGCCAGCCTGTTGAAATCGGCTGGCTATACGGCATTGCAGTTTGCGTCGGGCGAGGAATTCCTCGCGAGCGGCCCGCTGGACGACGCGGCTTGCATGCTGCTCGACTTGAAGATGAAGGGGATGAGCGGCCTCGACGTTCAGCGCCTGCTGGTTCAGCGCAACGCGACGATTCCGATCATCTTCATGTCGGCGCACGGCGACGACGAATCGGTTCGCCGCGCGCTCGCGCAAGGCGCGGTCGCATTTCTGCGCAAGCCGTTTCCATCGGACGATATGATCAATCTGATCGACCAGGTCGCATCGGGCGGGCGTCCTGCCTGACGCCGTCGCCCGGCCACGCAAGGGTTGCGCGGGCATTTCGCGGGGCTCCCGGCTCGTTTATCATTCGGCGATGAACGGTACGTCAACACAGGGAAAGCAATGGCAGGCATGCCGGATATGACGTCGATCGTCTATGTGGTCGACGACGACGAAACGCTGCGGCGCGCATTGAGCCGGCTGCTGCGTTCGGCCGGTTTTCACGTCGAGACTTTCGCGTCGTCGCGGGCGTTTCTCGCGTTCGAGCGGCCCGATGTGGCGAGTTGCCTGATCCTCGATGTGCGTCTTGCCGACGAGAGCGGGCTGGCCGTTCAGGAGGAAGCGGTGCGCACGGGGTTGAACGTGCCCATCCTGTTCATGACGGGCTACGGCGACGTGGCCACCACGGTCAAGGCGATGAAGGGCGGCGCGCTCGACTTCCTGACCAAGCCGTTCGACGACGACGCGATGCTCGATGCCGTCAGCCGCGCACTGGCCGGGGACCGCGAGCGTCTCTCGCGCGATCGCGTGCTGCGTGCGCTGCGTCAGGCCTATGCGTCGTTGACGCCGCGCGAACGCGAAGTGATGAGCCATGTGGTCGCGGGGCTGATGAACAAGCAGATCGCGTCGCAGCTCGGCCTGCAGGAAATCACGGTGAAGGTGCACCGCGCGCAGGTCATGAAGAAGATGCAGGTGCGCACGCTGCCGGACCTCGTGCGGCAAGCCGAAGCGCTGGGCGTGCGCCCGGGCGGCGCGCCCGAATGAGCCGGTGCGCCAGCCGTGCGCGACCGGCGCACGACCGGCGGCCGTTGCGCATCGGCGCGCGAGGCAACCGGATGGCGACGACCTCAACAACCTGAAAAATCCTGAACCGCGTTGAAGGCCGCTGAAGGGCGCGCCGGCCCGGCGCGCCATGTGACGACGCTTACGCCTTCAGGAACGCGAGCAGTTCGGCATTGATCCGGTCCGCGTCGACGACGCACATGCCGTGCGCGCCGCCGGGGATGACCTTGAGCTGCGCGTGCTTCACGATCTTTGCGGACAGGCGCGCGGAATCGTCGATCGGCACGATCTGGTCGTCGTCGCCGTGCAGGATCAGCGTCGGGACGTCGATCTTCTTCAGGTCCTCCGTGTAGTCGACCTCGGAGAATTCCTTCACGCACAGATACTGGCCATGCACGCCGCCCATCATCCCCTGTGCCCAGAATGCGTCGATCGTGCCCTGCGACACCTTCGCGCCGGGGCGATTGAAGCCGAAGAACGGTACGGCCAGATCCTTGTAGAACTGCGAACGGTTCTCGGCGACGTTCTTGCGGATGCCGTCGAAGACGTCCATCGGCAGGCCGCCGGGATTGGTCGGGGATTTCACCATCTGCGGCGGCACGGCGCCGATCAGCACGGCCTTCGCCACGCGCTTCGTGCCGTGACGGCCGATATAGTGCGCGACTTCGCCGCCGCCGGTGGAGTGGCCGACGAGCGTGGCTTCACGCAGGTCGAGCGCGTTCATCAGCGCGGCGAGATCGTCCGCGTAGGTATCCATGTCATTGCCTTGCGACGGCTGGCTCGATCGGCCGTGACCGCGGCGATCGTGCGCGATCACGCGGTAGCCGTGCTGCACCAGGAACAGCATCTGCGCGTCCCAGGCATCGGCACACAGCGGCCAGCCGTGCGAGAAGACGACCGGACGGCCGCTGCCCCAGTCCTTGAAATGGATCTGCGTGCCGTCTTTCGTGGTGATCGTGTTCATCGCATGGGCGCCTTGATGGGCGGAAGAGGCGTGATGGGGGGCGGCAGCGGCGGCGGCGGCCGGCAGCGCGGCGGCTGCAACGGCGGTCGCGCCGGCGAGCAGCATGTCTCGGCGGCGCGCCGAGGGGACGGCGTCGATGTCTTCGGGACGCATTGAGGCTCCTTGAACGTGCGGTGGTGGAACGATGCCGCGTGGAATGAATGTCCGGATCTGCCCGCATGCGGCAATCTCGCCGGCAGCCGTCGTGCGTTCGCGCTCGCGAGCCGGCAGGCGCACGAGGGGGGCGAACGAACGTCGACGGGAGCCTATCGCGGGGCCACGCGGCCTGTACTGAAATCCGGCTGAATTTTCATGAACCGGCCGTGCCGCGCGCCGCGCGTGCGGGGCGGCCAGAACAATTAAGCCGGGAAATCAAGACTCTTCAGCGGCCGCCCGCTATCGTCAGCATCAAGCCGTCCCGTCGCGGGCCGCTGCCGGTTCGCGCCGGCGCGTGACGACCGTGATGGGGACGGGGGCGAAACGTCCGAATCTCTCGCCATTTGCCTGGATATGCCGCCATGGACGCATTCGATCGCTGGGACCACGTAATGACGCTGCTCGATCCGTCGCCCGATGCAAGCCGCTGCGCGTCGTCGAATCTTCGCGACCGCGACGTCGCGCGCCACCGTCATCGCGACGATGCACGTGCTGCGCCAAGCGGTGGAGCGCGCCGCCGCTGCGCGATCGTCGCGATCGAGCGGCAGACCGAATCCTCGGTGCTCGTGTCGTGGAGCGATCCGACGCACTGCCGGTATGACGAGCAGCGCTGGATCAGCGCGAAGTCGCGCTCGCTGGGGCGTTGCGCGCTGACCGGCCAGCCGATCCGCACCGGCGATGCGATCTACAAGCCGCAGTGGCGCGGCTCGAATCGTCCGGCGAATTGCCGGGAGGCGATCCTCGCGTCCGAACTGGACCGCTTCATCGTCAGGATGTCCCGCGCGTAACCGGGGGCGGGCACGCCCGTTTCGAACCGCAGCACGAGGCTGCGGAAACGCGTCCGGCACATCATCTGCGTACGCCCGGGTTCCCGCGCCAATCGGTGCGGGAAAAAACCGATTCAAGATCGGTAATCGTTTTATCGTCAAAAAAGCGATTCATCGATAAATGGCGGTGTGCGGATTCCGACGATTCAAAAAACTTGCTCGTTCCGTTCCAATAATTCGAATCAATATACGCAGCGGATGCCGTAGCATAGGGGGTCAAATCGAAGTCGCTTTTGGATAGCGCATCGATCAATGCTCTCGACTAGAAATGCCCATGATCCGCATTGGAACACTTCACGTTTTTCTCGACAGACGTGAAATTCGCGCGAACGGAAAACTGTTGCGCATCGGCAGCCGTGCCTTCGAAATTCTCGAAATCCTGATTCAGGCAAATGGCGCGCTGGTCTCGAAAGACGAGATCATGCGGCGGGTGTGGCCGCATACGATCGTGGAGGAAAACAACCTGCAGGTGCATATCGCGTCGTTGCGCAAGGCGCTGGCCCGCGACCGCAATCTGATCGTCACGGTGCCGGGGCGCGGCTATCGGCTCGTCGGCGGCCAAGCCCATGCCCCACCCCCAGGCGAAGGCGGCGCTCCCGGGCGTCTCGCGCCGTCGCGGCTCGCGCCCGCGCCGACGGCGCTCGTGGGGCGGGAGCAGATGGTCGCCGACGTCCTCGCGGCGCTCGACGCGTCGCGCGTCGTCACGCTGGTCGGTGCCGGCGGCATCGGCAAGACGCGCGTCGCGATCGAAGCCGCGATCCGGGCCGAGACGCGCTTTGCGGATGGCGCGGCGTTCGTGTCGCTGGCGACGGTTGCGTGCCCGCAGTTCGTCCCCGACGCGCTGGCGGACGCGTTGGACATCGCGCGGCCGGCCCGGTCGCCGACGCTCGAAGCGGTGCTGGCGAGCGTCGCCCATCGCCGGATGCTGCTCGTGCTCGACAATTGCGAGCATCTGCTCGATGCGGCGGCGCGCATCGCGGCCGTGTTGACCGAGTCCGACACCGGGCTGCGCGTGCTGGCGACCAGCCGCGAGGCGCTTCGCATCCACGGGGAGCGGCAGTGTCCGGTTGCGCCGCTCGATGTCCCGGACGAGCGTGCCGCCGCAGCGGAGATGCTGGGCGCAAGCGCGGTGCAATTGTTCGCGGCACGCGCGTGCGCCGCCGACCCGCGCTTTCCGCTCGACGAACGCAGCGTGTCCCTGATGGCGTCGGTTTGCCGGCGTCTCGACGGCCTGCCGCTGGCCATCGAGCTGGCCGCTGCCCGTGCGGCCGTGCTCGGTATCGACGTGCTGGCCGCGCATCTCGACGACCATTTCAGGCTGCTGACCAGCGGCTTTCGCACCGCGTTGCCGCGCCACCGGACGCTGCAGGCCATGTACGACTGGAGCTACCGCTTGCTGGGCGACGCGGAGCGCGTGCTGCTGCGGTGGCTCGGCGTGTTCCGCGACGGTTTTTCGATCGACGCGGTGCGGGACGTCGTCGGAACGCGGGGCGGGGGCGATGCGGATCTGCTCGACACGATCGCCGGCCTTGTGTCGAAGTCGCTCGTGAGCGTCGAGAATGCGCACGGCGCGCCGCGCTATCGGCTGCTGACGACGACGCGCGCCTACGCCCTGCAGCAACTCGCGAACAACGGCGAATGCGCGGCGGCCGCGCTTGCGCATGCGCACTACTTCCATCGGTTGTTCACGCGGGCGCCGGGCGGCGACGGTTCGCCGGCCGACGCGCGGCTCGATCTGGTTCGCCGCGAACTCGGCAATCTGCGCGCGGCGCTCGACTGGGCATTCTCGCCGGGCGGTGACGCCGAGACGGGCATCGCGCTGGCGGCCGTGGCGGTGCCGTGCCTGTTCGAGCTGTCGCTCGTCGGCGAGGGTCGGGAACGCGCGCGCGCGGCGCTCGATGCGATGCGGGATCGGGACGCGGCATCGCTCCGTGCCGATGCGCGTGTTCGCCTGCTGGCCGCGTACGTCGCCGCGCCCGAACGTCCGTCCGGATCGGCGCGGGGCGCGCCCGATGCGTGGCCGGACGCGAACGTGCTTGCATGCGAGGCCGGTGAAGCCGGTGAGGCAGATGGGGCCGGGCCGCTGCCGCGCGATCCGTAACGGCGCGCGTGGCCGGTGCAATCACGATATGTCGGACCGATGCGCGGACCAGGACACGCGGCGCGTGAAGGTGATGCGGTGCATTCGCGATGGAATCCGGCGCCACGACGGGATCACGCAAGCGCGAGGAACCGGTCGACGAGATCGGGCCGATCGAGCTGCTCGACCCACCAGAGCAATGCACGGCCGGCTTCGTCGCCGCGCCACGCCAGGTAGCAATGCGTGGTGTCGCGCATGCCGGTCACCTGGCGGGCGACCAGCTTGCCCTGCGCGATCGCGCGGGCCGCGATGCAATCCGGAAGCGTGCCCACGGCGAGCCCTTCGCACTGCGCGGCCAGTTTCGCCGCGAGGGTGGGTACCGCGAGCGTCGGCTGCCCGGTATCGACGGCGACCGAGCGCGGCTGCAGTTCGCGAGACGTATCGCTGATGACGGCGCCGCGATGCGCGACGACCGACGCCATCGACAGCGGTTCAGGCATCGCCGCGAGCGGATGGGTGGGGGCGACGGCGAACACGTGCGTGAGCGTGCCGATCGGTCGCGCGACGATGCCCGGCAGTTCCGGCGGCTCGCCCGCCGCACCGACGACGAGATCCGCGCGGCGCGACACCAGTGCGTCCCAGGTGCCACCGAGGACTTCGGTGGACAGCCGCAGCCGCGTGTCCATGCCCAGCCCGTCGAACGCATGCACGTAAGGCCAGAGCGCGTCGAACGGCAGGATCTCGTCGATGCAGATGCGCACCTCGGTTTCCCAGCCTTGCTGCGCGCGCAGCGCCTTGAGTTCGAGCTGTTCCGCGGCATGCAGAAGCCGCCGGCCTTCTTCGACGACGACGCGACCCGCGTGCGTGAGCTTCGCCCGGCGTCCGCTGCGGTCGAACAGGGCGACGCCGAGGTCGCCCTCGAGCTTTTGCACGAGGTAAGTCAGGGCCGACGGTACGCGATGCAGCAGTTCCGCGGCTTCGGCGAACGTGCCGGTGCGGTCGATCGCGTCCAGCGCTTCGAGCGCTTCGAATGACAGCTTCATGTTGACGTCTCTCCCGCCTAAAGGCTGAAGATTCTCACACTTGGCGATGCACGTGCGCGCGCAACGGAGCATGAGCCGCCATCGATGGGCGGGGGCGCTTGCAGCACATTCCGGTGCATTCCACAGGCGAGGCGTCGGGCCGTCACGTCAACGCCGTGAACCGCTGGGTCCGGTCAATGACGGTGCGTCAGGTCGGCGTCGATTCGCGGCGCTTCGCCGCGGCATGGGAGGGCTGCGCGCCGGGCAGCGAGCCGAACATGTGTTGGCTGCATTTCGCCTCGTTCCATGCGGTCTTCAGGTGGATGCCCGCGAGCATCCGGCGAGCGACCGGCAGGATCTGTTCGCCGGCAAGGATGCCCAACAGGCCGGCCAGCGCAATGGTGGGCGGAGCGGGCGATTGCACGCCGATCAGCGCGTAGACGACGCCGGCGAGAATGCCGGCAAGTAGCGAGGCAATGTACGGTTTCATAAGATAAATTGAAGTGAATGACAACCGTGTGAAGGATGCGGATAAATCACAGCCGATGAACGGACGAAGTCGGAAAAGAGCCTATCAGGCCACGCCGGGCGCGGCGCGAAAATTCAATTGATTTAAGTTTTTTTCAGGATCTGTTTTGCGGGCGTTTTAAAACAGAACGATTAATTGGCATTGCTGCGGGTTTCCGTATTGAATGGAGGCCGTTGGCAGGAAAACCTCCCAGCACAGCGCATCGGGCGCCCCAACCCCGGCTTGCCGGCGAGGCAGGCTTGATTTTTCTCCCCGTCAAAGGACATGACCGCCATGAGCAATCCGAAACTTGAAGTTCTCACCCCGCAGAACAGCCAGCTGATCTTCATCGACCAGCAGCCGCAGATGGCGTTCGGCGTGCAGTCGATCGATCG
>NZ_QTQF01000050.1:0-44565 GCF_003854235.1 Burkholderia sp. Bp8998 | reverse complement strand
ACCCCTGAAGAGGCTATGGCGATGGAATTGGCTGCCGCCGGATTGGCTAAACGTTGCACTTGATTCTTGAGACCACCCAGTGCCTCGAATTGGATGGATTTTTATTATTCCGGAAAATGTGCCGTTCGGGGGCTGTCGGTATTGGGGGGGGCTTGATAGGCAGCGCAGGTTGCTAATGAGGTGAAAACTCTACAGTCTATTCTTTCGTGCGGGTTTCGCCGATTTGTGAATGTACTTGGAGATGGTGTTGTAACTTGTGCTTACATGCTCGAAATGTACGCGCCACGCTGGCTACGGTCACCGGCCGGGCTGGCGCTTTGGTGTTCCTGAACACCGATCACGGCACTCGCGATGCCAAACTGACTGATCGCGTTCGCCGAAATGCGCAAGGAGCAGGCAATGAAAGGCACTGTAGTATCGAAGTCAGAGTTCAAGGGAAAGGCTCTGGAATACTTCCGACAGGTTCAAGCGTCGGGAGAGAGCGTGGTCGTGACCGATCACGGCAAGCCGGTGCTGGAAGTCTGATCGCACTACAGCATTGACCGCAATCCGCTGGACGTGCTGTGCGACTCGGTCATCTGCTATGACGGTCTTACAGCCCCAGTGGACGTAGAGTGGGAGGCAGCGCAGTGATTGTCCTCGACGCGCATGCGCTGTTCCGTTGGGCGAGCGGGAGCGAGGTGCTGAGCCTGAAAGCCCGGAAGTCAATCGACGCGATATGGACGGCGGGCTGATCACATGATCGTGGCGACCGCGCGCAAGCTCGCGGTTCCGCTCGCAATGCCGGGGCCGAATGCCCTAGAAAAACTTCCCGCAGAAAAGATTTTTTTACGAAACAGCAGTTCGCCGCATTTTTCTTTACGGCCAGTCAGACGCGGATCTCGGAAACGTACCGAGCGTCCAGTCTCGCCAATCCCAAGCAAACGCGCACATCGGCTCGCCGGGAATGACGGGGCACGCCGAGCCGCGCAGCGCCGCCCGGAATTGGTCCTGCCATGGCTGAGGAATGTCCTTCAATCGAACGGCATACGGGCGACCATTGTGCTCGATCATAGGCACAGTCTCGAACAGTGCCCGCCTGGCGGCGTTGTTGGTGTCCATCACATCCCTGTTTTCTGTTTGATGGGGAGTCACGGAGTCAAAACTCGCAATAGCGATTCCCCAACGCATTAGCCCATTGTTGCAAACAGACAAGGGTGTTGCGCTCGGCTTCAGTGCGATCGACATAGGCGCCACGCTCCATCTCCGACTCGAGCTTGCGTGCCCAAGCCTCGGCTTCGGCCTTGGTATTGAAGGTGGCTTGCGCACGCGGAAAACCTTTGCGCTTGATGAATGCGCGCCAGGAATCGCCGCGCTTGTGGATGAATGCCAATTTGAGCTCCAGACAAGATTAGGAAATGTCTGGGCTCGATTCTCGGAGTACACCACCCGGGCACCAAAAGCGGATAAGCCGAGGTTTGGTGAAAAGAAAAAGGCCCTATGGCTTTCGCCGTAGGGCCTTGATTCTTTGGGGCTTTTACACACCATGAATTCTGGTGGGCGGTACTGGGATCGAACCAGTGACCCCTGCCGTGTGAAGGCAGTGCTCTACCGCTGAGCTAACCGCCCAAAGAAGCTGAAATTATGTCAGAGCTCTTTGGGTTCGTAAAGCACTTTCTTCAAATATTTTTCAGATCCGTGCAACATGCCCGTCAGCCGGCCGTCGACGGCTCGACGAGATCGAGAATCGAGCCATCGCGCTTGAGCGTCGCGAGCACGATGCTCGAATTGATCGACATCACGCCCGTCGCGCGGTGCAGCCGGTTGATCACGAAGTCCGAGTAGTGGTCGAGGTCGCGCGCGCGCACCGTCAGCACGTAGTTCGAGCCGCCCGTCACGATTTGCGCGGCGATGACTTCCGGCCACTGCTGGATCGCTTCCACGAACCGTTCGTGCCACTCGGGCTCGTCCGGCCGCATCGATACGTGCACGAGCGCCTCGAACGCGACGCCGACCTTTTTCGGTTCGATCGTGCAGCGGTAGCCTGAAATAACGCCGCGTTCCTCGAGCAGCTTCACGCGCCGCAGGCACGCCGACGGCGACAGCGCGACCGCGTTCGCGAGGTCCTGATTGCTGATGCGCCCGTCCCGCTCGAGGTGCCGGAGGATCCGCATGTCGGTTCGATCCAGGGTCATTTCGCAGAATCCCGTAATTTTTGAGATAGCAAGCGCAGACTCTACTGCAATCGGGTCGATTCGTCATCGAAAAGTGAAGCTCATTCTATTTCGTCCTCGATAACATGCACCCCATGCCTCGCCCACACGGCCTGACGCGCTGTCACGCCGCCGGCCGCCTCGCAGCCTTCAACTCCTATCGTCATTCCGTCATGTACGAACACATTCCCGCCTATCCGGGCGACCCGATCCTGTCGCTGTTCCAGGCGTTCCAGCAGGATGCCCATCCGCGCAAGGTCAATCTCAGCATCGGCCTCTACTACGACGACGCGGGCCGCATCCCGGTGCTGGAGAGCACGCGTCTCGCCGCCGAGCGCTTGCGCGAAGCCGGCGCGCCGCATACGTATCTGCCGATGGAAGGGCTCGCCGCGTATCGGCAGGGCGTGCAGCGTCTCGTGTTCGGCGCCGATTGCGCGGTGCTCGCGCAAGGGCGCATCGCGACGCTGCAGACGCTCGGCGGCTCGGGTGCGCTGCGGCTCGGCGCGGAGTTCGTGAAGCGCTATTTCCCCGACAGCGCGATCTGGATCAGCGATCCGACGTGGGACAACCATCGCGTGATCTTCTCGTCGGCCGGCGTCGACGTGCACACGTACCCGTACTACGACGAAGCGCGCAACGATCTTCGCGTCGACGCGATGCTCACGGCGCTCGACGCGCTGCCCACGCGCAGCATCGTGCTGCTGCAGCCGTGCTGCCACAACCCGACGGGCCTCGACCTCGGCCGCGACGCGTGGCGCGCGGTGATCGACGTGCTCGTGCGCCGCGGGCTGATTCCGTTCCTCGACATGGCGTATCAGGGCTTCGGCGACGGTCTCGACGACGACGCATGGGCCGTGCGCGCGATCGTCGACGCGGGGCTGCCGGCGATCGTCAGCAACTCGTTCTCGAAGAACTTCTCGCTGTACGGCGAGCGCGTCGGCGGGCTGTCGATCGTCTGCGCGAGCGCGGGCGAAGCGGCGACGGTGCTGAGCCAGTTGCAGGCCAGTGTGCGCCGTACTTACTCGAGCCCGCCGCTGTTCGGCGCGCAGCTCGTGTCGGCCGTGCTGAACGACGACGTCCTGCGTGCGTGCTGGGAAGACGAGGTGGCCCAGGTGCGCACCCGCATCAAGCGCATGCGCGGCGCGCTGAAGGCGCGGCTCGACGCCCGCCTGCCTGCGCCCGCGTTCGAGGCGCTCGTCACGCAGCGCGGCATGTTTGGCTACACGGGCATCGCCGCGCTCGACGTGGACCGGCTGCGCGCGTCGCACGGCGTCTACCTGCTGCGCTCGGGCCGCATGTGCATCGCGGGCCTGAACGATGCGAACGTCGATCACGTCGCGAACGCGATCGCCGACGTGCTCGGCGGCACGGCGCGCCAGGCCGCCTGAGCGGCCGATCCCGAACCGAAGGAGGACACGATGGCAGACACGATCCCGGTCGACTTGCCGCAACTCGCGCAGCCGTTCTCGTGGGCGACCCGCGCGGGCGGGCTGATGTTTACCGGCCACGGCCCGGTCGATGCGTCCGGCGCGATCGTCGGCGGCACGATGACCGAGCAGGCGCGCATCACGCTCGGCAATCTCGCGAAGGCCGTCGCGGCGGCCGGCGCGACGATGGACGACGTCGCGCAGGTGCTCGTCTACCTGTCTGACGTGAAGGCGATGCCGGAATTCGACGCCGAATATCGGCGCCATTTCCGCGAACCGTACCCGAACCGCACGTGCGTGGGCGTGCAGGGCTTCGCGCACCCCGCGATGCGGGTCGAACTCGTCGCGTACGTCGCGCTGCCGGTGGTACGCGGCTAGCCGGCACGCAACTTCGCGCGGATTGCAGCACCCACGATTACCGACATACCCCAACCAGCACCAACACACATCGAGAAATCAGACAAGGACGGAGACGAAGATGAGGAACATCAGTCGATTCGCACTACCGACGATGGCGGGACTGCTCGCCGCGAGCGGCGCGATGGCGCAGAGCAGCGTGACGCTGTACGGCATCGTCGACCAGAGCATTCGCTACACGACGCATGCGAACGCGTCGAATGACGCGAGCGTGCAGATGACCAACGGCGCGATCACCAACAGCCGCTGGGGCCTGAAGGGCAGTGAAGCGCTCGGCGGCGGGTTGAAGGCGATCTTCCAGCTCGAGAGCGGCTTCGAGCCGCAGAACGGTCAGCTCGACGGCGCGCTGTTCGGCCGCTACGCGTATGTCGGCCTCGCGAGCGACTGGGGCACCGTGAAGCTCGGCCGGCAGGCGACCGAGGCGTTCAACCTGTTCGGCGATCTCGATCCGCTGACGGTCGGCAACTACACGGCCAACATGTGGCCGTACTTTCTTACGCAAGGCCGCGCGAGCAACGTCGTCAGCTACGACGGCACGTTCGGCGGGCTGAACGTCGGCGCCAGCTACGGTTTCGGCGGGGTCGCGGGCAGTCTCGGCGCGAATGCGTACTGGGGCACGCGCGTGTCGTACACGCTCGGCGGGCTGATGGTCGGCGCGACCTACCAGCAGGTGCGCGACCTGAACAGCCGCGCGCAGCAGGCATGGGGCGCGGGCGCACGCTACGCGTTCGGCGCGGCGACGCTGTATGCGGGCTATCTCGGCGGCATCGACCGCACGGGCATGCTCGACCGGCAACTGCTGAACGCGCCGGGCCGCGACGTGGCCTACGGTTCGTTCGCCGACAACCCGCGCCGCGACGCGATCTTCTATACCGGCGCGAGCGTGAAGGTCACGCCGGCGGTATCGGTGACGGGCGTCGCGTATTACGACGACATCCGCAACGCCAACGGCATGGCGGGTAACGGCGGGAAGCGCTATACGGGCGTGCTCGAGGCCGAGTACGCGCTGTCGAAGGCGACGCAGGTCTACGCGACGGTCGACTACAACCGGGTGACCGGCGGCGCGTTCACCGAAATGCCCGGACGCGGCAACCAGACGGGTGTCGCGGCCGGCCTGCGTCACATGTTCTGAGCACGCGGCGCGCGGTGGCCGGTGCGGTCCGGCACCGGCCCGTGCGCCGTCGACGTTTCGACCGGACACACGCTTTCGAACGAGGTGATTCGATGCAACCAGAAGGGCAATTCCAGCACATCGCGGCGCGCGAGCAGGGTCTGCGCCGCACGCTATCCGCACGGCAGATGGCGATGATCGCGATCGGCGGTGCGATCGGCACCGGTCTGTTTCTCGGCAGCGGGTTCGCGATCGGCTTCGCGGGCCCGAGCGTGCTCGTCAGCTACGCGATCGGCGCGTTCATCTCGCTGCTGCTGATGGGCTGTCTCGCGGAGATGACGGTCGCGCATCCGACCTCCGGATCGTTCGGCGCGTACGCAGAACATTACGTGAGCCCGTGGGCCGGGTTCCTCGTGCGCTATGCGTACTGGGCATGCATCGTGCTCGCGGTCGGCACCGAAGTCACCGCGATCGCGCTGTACATGAAGTACTGGTTCCCGGGCGTGCCGGGCTGGCTGTGGATCGTCGGTTTCTCGGCGCTGCTCGTGTTCGTCAACGCACGCAGCGTCGATGTGTTCGGCGCGGTCGAATACGGCTTCTCGGTCGTGAAGATCGCGGCGATCGTCGGCTTCATCGTGCTCGGCGCGTATGTCGTGTTCGGCAATCCTGCACTGGTCGGCGACGGCGCGGCCCGCGCGGGCTTTCACCACTACACCGGTCACGGCGGCTTCTTTCCGAAGGGCATGTGGGGGATGTGGGTCGCGGTGATCGTGTCGATCTTCAGCTACCTGAGCATCGAGATGATCGCGGTCGCGGCGGGCGAGGCGGAAGATCCCGAGCGTGCGGTGACGCGCGCGTTCCGCTCGACGATCGTGCGGCTCGTGCTGTTCTACCTCGTCACGCTCGCGCTGATGCTCGCGATCGTGCCGTGGACGGCGGCGGGGCGCGACGAGAGCCCGTTCGTGAAGGTGATGGAGGCGATCCACCTGCCGGGCGCGGCCGGACTGATCAATTTCGTCGTGCTGATCGCCGCGCTGTCTGCGATGAACAGCCAGCTCTACATCACGACGCGGATGATGTTCAGCCTGTCGCGCGCGGGTTATGCGCCGAAGGCGCTCGGCGAAGTGAACGCGCGCGGCGTGCCGTTCGGCGCGCTGCTGCTGTCGACGCTCGGCATCGCGCTCGCGACGGTCCTGAGCGTGCTGTATCCGGACGCGTCGTTCACGATCATGATGTCGGTGTCGATGTTCGGCGCGCTCTTCACGTGGATGATGATCTTCGTCACGCATTACTGCTTCCGGCGGCGTCGCGCGGCGCTCGGCCTGCCGGCGCCCGCGTTCCGGATGCGCGGCTTTCCGCTGCTGACGCTGCTCGGCGCTGCACTGATGCTCGCGGTGATGGTGACGACCTACTTCACGGCCGAATTCCACATGACGCTGATCTTCGGCATTCCTTTCCTGATCGCGCTGTCCGTCGTGTACGCGGTGTGGTACCGGCGCGCGCAGCCGGCGCTGCAGCCGGAAGCGAAGTAACGGAGACGTGCCGGCGCGAAGTACCCGCGCGCCGGCTCAGCCCGCGAGCGCGGGCAGTGCGTCGATCGACGCACGCACGTAGTCGGCGAAGCGCAGCGCGACCGGTTCGGCGGTGCCGCTGCGCTTCAGCTCGAGCGTGCGCGATTCGAGCGACGCATCCCTCAGCGGCCGGAACGCGAGCCGGTCGCTCTTCACCTGCTGCAGCACGCGCGGCACGAGCGCGATGCCCATCCCGAATTCGATCATCGACAGGATCGTCTGCCACAGCCGCGCCTCGTGACGGATCAGCGGGCTGAATCCCGCGTTCACGCATTGCGCGATGATCAGGTCGTGATAGTGCGGCGCCGCGTCGCGCGGAAACAGGATGAACGGTTCCGCGGCCAGCTGGGCGAGCGCGACCTGCCGGCGCCGCGCGAGCGGATGCGCGGCCGGCAGGCAGCACACGAAGGGTTCCGCGTAGACGGGCGCCGATTCGACCTCGGGCGGGCAGTGGCCCCAGTGCGCGTAGCCGAGATCGATCTGGCCGCGCTGGATCGCCTGCACCTGCGCCTGCGTGTTCATCTCGCTCAGCACGATCTCGACGCCCGGGTAGTCGGCCTCGAAGCGCCGCACCGCGTCGGGCAGCCCGCGATACAGCATCGAGTGAACGAAGCCGATCCGCAGCCGGCCCGCGAGACCGGACGCCGAGCGCACCGTGAGACGCTCGGCCTCGGCCGCCTGCAGCAGCAGACGGCGCGCTTCGCCGAGCAGCACCGCGCCCGCGTTGGTTAGCGCGACCGTCTTGTTGGTGCGCGAGAAAAGCTGCACGCCAAGCGTCTCCTCGAACTTGCGGATATCGAAGCTCAGCGCCGGCTGCGAGATGAACAGGCGCTTCGCCGCGCGCCCGAAATGCAGTTCCTCCGCGACCGCCACGAAGTAGCGCAACTGCCTCAGTTCCATGCTGTCTCCTCGCCGCATCGGCATCGATAAGCGTGGTCTATCGTACCGGACAAATCCTGTATTGGACGCTTATCGATCGCGCGCCTACGCTCTGCTGAACGCCTGGCATCAGCCGGCCATGCCGCCGCCGCCGCGCGGGCGCCGGCCGGCAACCGGGCCACCATGGAGACGCATGCATGAACGACACCGCCCGCACGCCGGACACCGGCGCAGCCAACAACATCCCCGATAGCCGGGGCATCAATTTCTTCACGGCCGATCCCGATCTCGGCGCGTTGCTGAAGCTGCATCTCGGCGCGACCCAATACGCACGGCTCGAACCGCAGCTGCATGCGCTGGGCGCGCGCGTATCGGGCGAACTCGACGCATGGGCGTCGCGCGCGGACAAGCATCCGCCCGTGCTCGAGCACCGCAACCGGCGCGGCGAGGCCGTGCAGCGGATCGACAAGGATCCCGCGTATGTCGCGCTCGAACGCGTCGCCTATTCGGAACTCGGGCTCGCGTCGCTGAGCCACCAGCCCGACGCGGTGGCGCCGCTCGTCAAGTACGCGCTGACGTTCCTGTTCGTGCAGGCTGAATTCGGGCTGTGCTGCCCGGTCAGCATGACCGATTCGCTGACGCGCACGCTGCGCCGGTTCGGCGAGCCGGCGCTCGTCGAGCGCTACCTGCCGATGCTTGCGTCGCGCGATTTCGACACGCTGTTCCAGGGCGCGATGTTCATGACCGAGCAGGCGGCCGGCTCCGACGTCGGCCGCATCGCGACGCGCGCGGTGCGCGAAGCGGACGCGCAAGGCGGGACGGTGTGGCGCCTGTACGGCGACAAGTGGTTCTGCTCGAACGCGGACGCCGATCTGGCGATGGTGCTCGCCCGGCCGGACGGCGCGCCGGACGGGATCAAGGGGCTCGCGCTGTTCCTGCTGCCGAAGACGCTGCCGGACGGCACGCGCAACCGCTACCGGATCGTGCGGCTGAAGGACAAGCTCGGCAGTCGTTCAATGGCGAGCGGCGAGATCGCGCTCGAAGGCGCGCAGGCCTGGCTGATCGGCGAGATCGGCCGCGGCTTTCACCAGATGGCCGACATGATCAACATGTCGCGGCTGTCGAACGGCGTGCGCGCGGCGGGGTTGATGCGGCGCGCGCTGAACGAGTCGCTGCACGTGGCCGCGCACCGTGCCGCGTTCGGCCGCAAGCTGATCGAGATGCCGTTGATGCAGCGCCAGCTGATGAAGATGCTGCTGCCCGCCGAGGCCGCGCGCGCGATGTTCATGCAGATCGCGCTGCTGCTGCCGCGTGCGGATGCGGGTGACGAGCAGGCCGTGCGCTGCGTGCGCATCCTGACGCCGCTGATCAAGTTCCGCGCGTGCCGCGACGCGCGCCGCGTGACGGGCGACGCGATGGAGGTGCGCGGCGGCACCGGCTACATCGAGGAATGGAGCGATGCGCGCCTCGTGCGCGACGCGCATCTCGGCTCGATCTGGGAAGGCACCAGCAACATCGTCGCGCTCGACGTCGCGCGCGCCGCGCAGCGCGAGCAGGCGCTCGACGCGCTGCGTACTTTCCTTGGCGACCGCCTTGGCGCGACGCCACTGCCCGACGCGAGCCGCGCGGCGCTGCGGCGCATTTTCGCGCGCGCATGCGATGCGCTCGCGCGGGTCGCAGCGGAAGGCGACGACGCACGCGTGCGGCAGGCCGCGTCGGCGCTGTACTACGCGAGCGCGGCCGTGCTGATGGCGTGCGAGGGCGCGCAACTCGCGCCCGATTACCGGCGCCTCGCGCTCGCACACCTGATCGTGCGCCACAAGCTGCTGCCGGTCGACCCGCTCGCGCCGGCGTCGCGCGACGACGAAGCGCCGGCGTTCGACGCGCTGCTGCGCGGAACGCCGGTGCCGCTCGACATGGCGCTCGACCTGCTGCCGGAGGTCGAACGATGAACGCGACGAAAGCGACGAAAGCGACGAAAGCGCCCCGTGGCGCACTGGACGGCCTGAAGGTCGTCGACCTGAGCCGCGTGCTCGGCGGCCCGTACTGCACGCAGGCGCTCGCCGACCACGGCGCGACGGTGATCAAGATCGAGCCGCCGGACGGCGACGAGACGCGCGGCTGGGGGCCGCCGTTCCTCGGCGACACCGCGTGGTACTTCATGGGCGTGAATCGCAACAAGGAAGGGCTCGCGCTCGACCTGTCCCGCGACGAAGGGCGCGCGATCCTGTGGCGCCTGCTCGAAGACGCCGACGTGCTCGTCGAGAACTTCAAGCCCGGCACGCTCGCGCGCTGGGGGATGGACTACGCGCGCGACCTGCAGCCACGTTTCCCGCGCCTGATTCACTGCGCGGTGACGGGCTTCGGCGAGGACGGTCCGCTCGGCGGCCTGCCCGGCTACGACGCGGTGATCCAGGCGATGGCCGGGCTGATGAGCGTCAACGGCGAACGCGACGGCGACGCGATGCGTATCGGGTTGCCGATCGTCGACATGGTCACCGGGCTCAACGCGCTTGCCGGCATCCTGCTCGCGCTGGCGGAGCGCGAGAAGAGCGGGCAGGGCCAGTCGATCGACATCGCGCTGTACGACTGCGGCGTGTCGTTGTTGCATCCGCACCTGCCGAACTTCTTCGGCTCCGGGCGCGTGCCCGAGCGCAGCGGCAACGCACATCCGAACATCGCGCCGTACGACAGCTATCGCACTGCAACCGTACCGATCTTCCTCGCGGTCGGCAACGACCGGCAGTTCGCACGCCTCGTCGCGCATCTCGGTGCGCCGGCGCTCGCCGGCGATCCGCGCTTCGTCGACAACCGCAGCCGCTGCGCGCACCGGCCCGAACTGAAGGCCGAACTCGAGGCGCGGCTCGCCGCACATCCGTGCGAGCCGCTGGCGCGCGACCTGATGGCGGCGGGCGTGCCGTGCGGGCCGGTGCGCACGGTCGCCGACGTCGCGCGCGACCCGCATGCGCTGCACCGCGCGTTGTTCGTCGAGATCGGCGCCTATCGCGGCACCGCATCGCCGGTGAAGCTGTCGCGCACGCCGGCGACCTATCGTTCGCTGCCGCCCGCACTCGGCCGCGACACGCGCGCGGTGCTTGACCGCCTCGGCGTCGATGCCGCGCTCCAGCAGCAATTGTTCGATGCCGGCGTGCTGAAGGTCGCGCCGGATCAGACGTGAGCCTTCTCGGCCGACGGATCGCGAGGAGACGCAGCGCAACGTAAGGCGACACCGCCAGCCGGCGGCGCAAGGCCGGCCATCCGGCAAGGCGCGCGACAGTCGCGCCGCCGATCACGAACATGGAGACATCGATGAGCCGTCCGCAATCCCCGTCCGCCGCCCAGCCGCGGCCCGGCCGTGCCGCCCTCGCGGCATTCGTCGGCACCACCATCGAGTGGTACGACTTCTACATCTACGGCACCGCCGCCGCGCTCGTGTTCGGCAAGGTGTTCTTTTCGAGCACGATGGATCCCGGCGTCGCGACGCTGCTCGCGTTCGTCACGTTCTGGGCCGGCTTCGCCGCGCGGCCGCTCGGCGGAATCGTGTTCGGGCATCTTGGCGATCGCGTCGGCCGCAAGACCGCGCTCGTGATCACGCTGGTGATGATGGGGCTTGCCACGACCGGCATCGGCCTGCTGCCCGGCTATGCGTCGATCGGCGTGTGGGCGCCCGCGGGCCTCGTCGTGCTGCGCGTGCTGCAGGGCATCGCGGTCGGCGGCGAGTGGGGCGGCGCGGTGCTGATCGCGAGCGAGAACGCGCCGAAGCATCGCAGCATCCTGTATGCGGCGTTCGCGCAGCAGGGTTCGCCCACCGGCAACCTGCTCGCAACCGCCGCCTTCTTCGCGCTGAGCACGCTGCCGACGCCGTCGTTCCTGATGTGGGGCTGGCGCATACCGTTCCTGCTGTCGGCGGTGCTCGTGATCATCGGGATGGTGATCCGGCTGCGGCTCGAGGAATCGGTCGACATGCAGCGCGTGCTCGCGCGCAAGCGCACCGTGAAGCTGCCGCTGCGCGACGTCGTGCGCGACCACTGGCCCGTCGTGCTGCTCGCGGCCGGCACGCTGCCGGTGATCAACGTCACGTACTTCCGCAGCACGTTCGCGCTGTCGTGGGCGACCAAGGCGCTCGGCTATGCGCAGGGCACGTTCCTCGGCATCCTGTCGATCTCGCTCGTCGTGCAGTTCCTGATGCAGCCGGTCGGCGCGTGGTTCGTGTCGAAGGTCGACATGCGCCGCGCGATGTGCTGGATCCTGATTCCGGAGATCGTGCTGATGCCGGTGATGTTCCATGCGCTCGCGACGCGTTCGTACTGGGTCGCCGTCGCGGGGATGTGCATCTCGACGATCCCGTCGGCGATGTTCTACGGTGCGGTCGGCGGCGTGCTCGCGCGCGTGTTTCCGGCCAACATCCGCTATACGGGCCTGTCGCTCGCGTACCAGCTGAGTGCGCTCGTTGTCGGCGGCGGCACGCCGGTGCTCGCGCAGGCGATCCTGAACACGACCGGCAGCATCGTCGGCGTCGCGATCGCGTCGGGGCTGTACGCGCTCGTGTCGCTCGCGTGCATGCTCGCGCTGCTGAATCGCACCGGCTACCGCGCGGACGAGCTGTCGACGGCCGAGCGCAGCGACGCGGCCGAGTGGGGCACCGAAAGCGCGAGCGATGAAGGTCCGGCTGGCGCGACGGCGCAGCCGGACGATCGTGGCACGTTGAAACCGGCGGGTTGACCCGGGCAGGCCGGCGCGGACTACCGACTTGCCGACTCGGCGGCAGCGAACGCGCCTGCCGGATCGCATCGGCTCGATTCCGTCACCCCAAAAACAAACGGCACCGTGCGATACACGGTGCCGTTTGCCTTGCATTGCTTCGCGACGAGGCCTGCGCGGCCGGCCTGTGCGATGCGCGGCGCGTCAGCCTTCCGTCGGCGGCACGTAGCCGGACGCCTGGTCCGCGCCATCGCCGAAGAAATACTTCTCGGTCTGCTTCATCAGGTATTGGCGTGCGCGCGGATCGGCCATGTTCAGGCGGTTCTCGTTGATCAGCATCGTCTGCTGCTTGAGCCAGCCTTGCCATGCTTCCTTCGACACGCTTTCGTAAATGCGCTTGCCGAGTTCGCCCGGCAGCGGCGGGAAATCGAGACCTTCGGCTTCCTTGCCGAGCTTCGCGCATTGGATCATTCGAGCCATCGTGTACTTCTCCTGTAATCGGTCTGGGGGAGGGCAGTCGTGCCTGCGCTCAGAGCTGCTTCATCAGCACGAGCGACTTGCGCTGCCAGTTATAGAGTTTGCGGCGGTCTTCCGGCAGGTCGTCGACGCTGACCTTGACGAAGCCGCGCTTGAGGAACCAGTGCTCGGTGCGCGTCGTGAGCACGAAGATGTGCGTGAGGCCGCGCGCGCGGGCGCGCTGCTCGATGCGCTTGAGCAGGCGTTCGCCGTCGCCCGAGCCCTGCGCTTCCGGCGCGACCGTCAGGCACGCCATCTCGCCGATCTTTTCCTGCTGGTACGGATACAGCGCCGCGCAGCCGAACAGCACGCCATCGTGCTCGATCACCGAGAAGTGGTCGATGTCGCGTTCGATCTGGTGGCGGCCGCGCCGCACCAGCGTGCCGTCCGACTCGAGCGGTTCGATCAGCGACAGGATGCCGCCGACGTCGTCCGGCGTCGCTTCGCGCAGGCTCTCGAGGTTCTCGTACGAGATCATCGTGCCGACGCCGTCGTGCAGGAACAGTTCGAGCAGCATGCTGCCGTCGAGCGACTGCGGAATCAGGTGGGCCCGGGTCACGCCGCCGCGGCAGGCGCGGATCGAGTGCTTCAGGAAGAACGCGTCGTCACCCTGGACGTTGCCGGAATCGAGCAACTCGGCGGCCGCGTCGAGCGACATTTCGCGGACCAGCTCGCCTTCGTCGTCGACGATGCCGGGCGCTTCGGTCAGGAAGATGATCTTGTCGGCGCGCAGCGCGATCGCGGCGGCCGATGCGACGTCTTCCATCGACAGGTTGAACGCCTCACCGGTCGGCGAGAAGCCGAGCGGCGACAGCAGCACGAGCTTGCGGCTCGCGAGCGAATGACGGATCGATTCGGCGTCGATCTTGCGCACGATGCCGGTGTGTGCGAAATCGACCCCGTCGAGAATCCCCACCGGCCGTGCGGTCACGAAGTTGCCGGACACGACGCTGATGTGCGCGTGCGCCATCGGCGAGTTCGGCAGCCCCTGGCTGATCGCGGCCTCGATGTCGAGACGCACTTCGCCGGCCGCTTCCTTCGCGGATTCGAGCGCGCGCGCATCGGTGATGCGCAGCCCGTGCGAAAACTCGGATTCGACACCATGCAGGCTCAGCTGCTCCTCGACCTGCGGCCGCGAGCCGTGCACCAGCACGATCTGGATGCCCATCGCCTGCAGCAGCGCGATGTCGGACACGAGCGCGTTCAGGAGCCCCTGCTGCACCACTTCACCGCCGAACCCCACGACGAACGTGCTGTTGCGGAACTTGTGGATATAGGGCGCGACGGAGCGCATCCAGTCGACGAACTGCGCGTGGCTGGCGGCCGAATCGTCGGCGGCCGGCGGCGTCGCGGCGCCGGTCTGGGCGGGAGGGAGGTCGGTTTGGGAATTCATGGGCGGGATTATAATGCGCCCCCATGTCGAATGTACCTAAAAGTCCCGCGCCGACGCGGGCCAAAGCGCCGTCGGCGAAGCACCCGGATGGTGCGGCCGATGCGCGTCATCAGCAGGGCCAGCCGCCGCGCCAGCCGCAGCAACAGCAGGCAGGCAAGCCGCCGCGCGGGCCGCGCGGCGATGAGCGGCGCGGCGAGGCGGGCCAGCCGGCCGCGAAGGGCGCGCCCCAGGCCGCCGGCGAGCGCGCGCCGCGCCGCGAACGTCCGTCGCGCGCGACCGTCGCGCCGAATCCCGTTCCGCCGATCACCTATCCAGAAAGCCTGCCCGTGTCGGGCAAGCGCGACGAAATCGCGCGCGCGATCGCCGGTCACCAGGTTGTCATCGTCTGCGGCGAAACGGGTTCGGGCAAGACCACCCAGCTGCCGAAGATATGTCTCGATCTCGGCCGCGGCCTCGGTGCCGGCGGCACGGGCCTGATCGGCCATACGCAACCGCGGCGCCTGGCCGCGTCGTCGACCGGCCGGCGCATTGCCGAGGAGCTCGGCACACCGTTCGGCGAGGTGGTCGGCTACAAGGTGCGCTTCACCGACAATCTCGCGCCGGGCGCGTCCGTCAAGCTGATGACCGACGGCATCCTGCTCGCGGAGACGCAGACCGATCCGCTGCTGAAGGCGTACGACACGCTGATCATCGACGAGGCGCACGAGCGCAGCCTGAACATCGACTTCCTGCTCGGCTACCTGAAGGAGATCCTGCCGCGGCGGCCCGACCTGAAGCTGATCGTCACGTCCGCGACGATCGATGCCGACCGCTTCGCGCGCCATTTCGGCACCGACGCGCGCCCGGCGCCCGTGATCGAGGTGAGCGGGCGGCTGTATCCGGTCGAGATGCGCTACCGCCCGGTGGCCGAGGATCGCCCGGCCGTGAAGCACGCCGAGGGCACGGGCGGCCGCGACCGCGTGAAGACCGCGCGCGAGGCCGAACGCGACCTGATGGACGCGATCGTCGACGCGGTCGACGAACTGTGCCGCGAAGGCCCCGGCGACGTGCTGGTGTTCCTGCCCGGCGAGCGCGAGATCCGCGAGGCGGCCGAGGCGCTGCGCAAGCACCATCCGCCGCATACCGAGATCCTGCCGCTGTTCGCGCGGCTGTCGGCGGCCGACCAGGACAAGGTGTTCAAGGCGTCGAACGCGCGCCGCATCGTGCTCGCGACCAACGTGGCCGAAACGTCGCTGACGGTGCCGGGCATCCGCTATGTCGTCGACACCGGTCTCGCGCGCGTGAAGCGCTATTCGTACCGGAACAAGGTCGAGCAGCTGCAGGTCGAGTCGATCTCGCAGGCGGCCGCGAACCAGCGCGCGGGCCGCTGCGGCCGGGTGGCCGATGGCGTCTGCATCCGCTTGTACGAGGAAAGCGACTACCAGGCGCGCGCGCGTTTCACCGATCCGGAAATCCTGCGTTCGTCGCTCGCGTCGGTGATCCTGCGGATGAAATCGCTGCACCTGACGGCGATCGAATCGTTCCCGTTCCTCGAGCCGCCGCCCGGCCGCGCGATCGCGGACGGCTACCAGCTGCTCAACGAACTCGGCGCGGTCGACGACGACAACGCGCTGACGCCGCTCGGCTGCGAACTCGCGCGGCTGCCGCTCGATCCGCGCGTCGGCCGGATGATTCTCGCCGCGCGCGACCAGCAGTCGTTACGCGAGGTGCTGATCATCGCAAGCGCGCTGTCCGTGCAGGACCCGCGCGACCGTCCGATCGAAGCGCAGGAGCAGGCTGACCAGGCGCACCGCCGGTTCGCCGACGAGCGCTCCGAATTCCTGCAGTGGCTGAAGATCTGGGCATGGTTCGAAGAGGCCGTCGCGCACAAGAAGTCGAACCGCCAGCTGATCGACGCGTGCCGGCAGAACTTCCTGTCGCACCTGCGGCTGCGCGAATGGCGCGACGTCCATTCGCAGCTGCTGACGGTCGTGCGCGAGCACGGCTGGCGGCTCAACGAGGTCGAGGCGACCTACGAGCAGGTCCATCTGGCCCTGTTGACGGGCCTGCTCGGCAACCTCGGCATGAAGGCCGACGACGATCCGCACTATCTCGGCGCGCGCGGGATCAAGTTCTACCTGTGGCCGGGCTCCGCGCTCGCGAAGAAGGCCGGCCGCTGGGTGATGGCGGCCGAGCTCGTCGAGACGAGCCGGCTGTATGCGCGCTGCCTCGCGAAGATCGAGCCCGAGTGGGTCGAGAAGATCGGCGCGCACCTGCTGAAGAAATCGCTGTCGGAGCCGCACTGGGAGAAGCGTCCCGCGCAGGTCAGCGCGTTCGAGCGCGCGACGCTGTACGGGCTGCCGATCTACCACCGCCGGCGCGTCGCGTTCGGCAAGCAGGATCCGGCCCGTGCGCGCGAGCTGTTCATCCGCGGCGCGCTGGTCGAAGGCGAATTCGACACGAAGCTGCCGTTCTTCGCGCACAACCGCAAGCTGCTCACCGACATCGAGCAGCTCGAGCACAAGTCGCGCCGGCAGGACGTGCTGGTCGACGACGAGCTGATCTACGCGTACTACGACCAGGCGATTCCGGAGGGCGTCCACACGGGCGCCGCGTTCGAGCGCTGGTATCGGGACGAGGTGAAGAAGGGCGGCCAGGCGGAGGACAAGCAGCGCCTGTTGTACCTGTCGCGTGACGACCTGATGCGGCACGAGGCGGCCGGCGTGACGACCGAGCTGTTCCCGAAGCGCGCGACGATGGCCGGTGTCGAGATGGCGCTCACCTACCATTTCGAGCCCGGCACGCCGCGGGACGGCGTGACGCTCGCGGTCCCGCTGTACGCGCTGAACCAGGTCGACGCACGCCGCTGCGAATGGCTCGTGCCGGGGATGCTGAAGGAAAAGGTGCAGTTGCTGCTGAAGTCGCTGCCGCAGAAGCTGCGCCGGCACTGCGTGCCGCTGCCCGAGTACGCGGCCGGCTTCGTCGAGCGGATGGGCCGCGAGCGCTTCGGCGCGGGCGGGCTCGTCGAGGCGCTGATCGCCGACGTGCGCGGCGAGACGCAGGTCACGATGAAGACGGCCGACTTCAAGCTCGAGACGCTGCCCGCGCACCTGTTCATGAACTTCAAGGTGATCGACGAGCACGGCCGCCAGCTCGCGATGGGGCGCAATCTCGCGCAACTGCGCCAGGAGCTCGGCGCGCAGGCGCAGCAGCAATTCCAGAAGATCGCGGCGGCATCGACGATCGCGCCCGGTGGCGACGCGGGCGGGGGCGACGCGGGTGACGCGCCGGCGCCCGCTGCCGCGCCGGGGGCGACCGCGAAGGCCGGCAAGGGTGCGGCGCCGCACACGGCCGCCCCGGCGGAAGCCGGCGCGACCGCGCTGTACGAGAACCTGACGACGTGGAACTTCGGCAAGCTCCCCGAGCTGCTGGAGATCCGCCGCCGCGGCCAGACGCTGTACGGGTATCCGGCGCTCGTCGATCGCGGCACGCATTGCGATGTCGAGGTGTTCGACTCGCCGGAGGAGGCCGCGCGGATTCACCGGGCCGGCTTGCGGCGGCTGTTCGCGCTGCAGCTGAAGGAGCCGATCAAGTTCCTCGAGAAGAACCTGCCGGGGTTGCGCGAGATGGCGATGCAGTACATGTCGCTCGGCACGCAGGACGAGTTGCGCGACCAGTTGATCGACACGGCGCTCGATCGCGCGTGCCTGCAGGACCCGCTGCCCGACGACGACGCGAGCTTCCACGCGCGCCGCGACGAGGGCCGGAGCCGCCTGAACCTGCTCGCGCAGGAAATCGCGCGGCTCGTCGGGCAGATCGTTGCCGAGTACGCGGGCCTGGCGAAGAAGCTCGCGCAGGCAAAGCCGTTCGCGCAGGCTCATGCGGATCTGCAGCAGCAACTCGCCGCGCTGGTCGGCAAGCGCTTCGTGATCGACACCCCTTATGTGCAGCTGGCGCACTTCCCGCGCTACCTGAAGGGCATCGCGTTGCGGATCGACAAGCTGAAGGCCGACCCGGCGCGCGACGCGAAGCAGTCCGGCGAACTGCTCCCGCTCGTTCAGCAGTACCAGCGCGCGGTGTCGCAGCGCGGCGGCGTCGCCGACCCGCGGCTCGCGGAATTCCGCTGGCTGCTGGAGGAACTGCGCATTTCGCTGTTCGCGCAGGAACTGCGCACGCCGATGCCTGTCTCTGTCAAGCGTCTGCACAAGGTCTGGGAGTCGATGCAGCGCTAGCGCAACGGCGGTCGTCCGGGCCCGCACCGGCGGCCGGCCCGGTCGTCCGCGCGGCGCCTGCCGCGGCGGGCCGCATGGCGGCCGCGGCGTGCGTCGAAATGGCGCAACGTCGATTCTCGTCAACCGGCGGGGCTGGTTGAACGTTTTACAATGACTGCTGTTCCACGACGTGAGTCTTCATGCGCACCTTCCTTTCCTTCGGCCGCACGCTTGCGCTGGCCGCCGCCGTGCTGGCGCCCGCCGCACACGCGAATAACGTGATCATCCTCAACTCGGCCGAAGCGACGCTTTCCCTGATCGATCAGCAGACCCGGCAGGTCGTCGGCACGATGCCGACCGGCAAGGAGCCGCACCACCTGATGGCGACGCCGGACAATTCGTCGCTGATCGTCGCGAATTCGGTCTCGAACAGCCTGATGTTCGTCGATCCGAAGACGGGCAAGCTGCAGCGCACGGTCGAAGGCATCGAGGATCCGTACCAGCTCGGCTTCTCGCCCGATCACAAGTGGTTCGTTTCGACCGGGCTGCGCCTCGACCGGCTCGACATCTACAGCTACGACGGCCGCGACCTGCATCTCGCGAAGCGCTTGCCGCTCGCGGTGATGCCGAGCCACATCGCGTTCACGAAGGACAGCAAGACCGTGCTCGTGTCGCTGCAGGTGTCCGGCGAGATCGCGGCGGTCGACCTCGCGACGCAGGCGGTCAAGTGGAAGATGCCGGTCGGCAAGGTGCCGGCGGGCCTGTGGCTCACGCCGGACGACAAGTTCCTGCTGGTCGGGATGACCGGCGCGGATTACGTCGCGGTGGTCGACTGGCGCAACCAGAAGATCGTCAAGCAGATCTATACGGGCAAGGGCGCGCACAACTTCCGCTCGCTCGCCGACGGCACGCACGTCGCGATCACGAACCGGGTCGCGAACACGATCAGCATCATCGACGAGAACACGCTCACCAACGTCGGCGACATCACCGGCCTGCTGCCGGGCCCCGACGACATGGAGCTGTCCGCCGACAAGAAGACGCTGTGGGTGACGTTCCGCTTCGCGAAGAAGGTCGGGATTATCGATCTGGCATCGCGCAAGCTGGTGCAAACGATCTCCGTCGGCCGTTCGCCGCACGGGATCTACTTCTACGACCGCGCGCCGTGGAAGGCTGCGAACGGCGCGTGACGGGCGGAGGCGGACGATGCTGCACCTGATCGATGCGTTCGTGTCGGACATCCAGACCTGGCTGTACGTCGACGTCGTGCAGCCGCTCCTCTTCAAGTTCAACCTGATGGACTATGACGAGGACACCTACGACGCGCTGTACTGGGTGATCATCGGCGCGCTCCAGATGGTGCTGATGTTCGCGCTGCTGCGCCCGCTCGAGGCGCTCGCGCCCGTCGAGCGCTGGAAGAACCGCCGCGCGGTGCGGGTCGACGTGATCTATACCGCGATCTCGAAGCTCGGCATCTACACGCTATTCTTCTTCTTCGCGCTGCAGCCGGTGTTCGACAACTTCCAGGCGTGGCTGCGCCTGCACGGCGTCGCGAACGTCAACCTCGACTATCTGTGGCCGGGTGTGACCTCGAAGCCGATCGTCGCGTTCGCGATCTACCTCGTCGTGCTCGACTTCGCCGGCTACTGGTATCACCGCTGGCAGCACAAGTTCGGCATCTGGTGGGAGCTGCACGCGGTGCATCACAGCCAGCGGCAGATGTCTCTCTGGTGCGACGACCGCAACCACCTGCTCGACAACGTGATCCAGTCGTGCTTCTTCGCGGCGATCGCGCTCGTGATCGGCGTGACGCCGTCGCAGTTCGTCGTGCTGACCGCCGTCACGAACTTCGTGCAGAGCATCCAGCATACGAATGCGCGGCTGTCGTTCGGCTGGCTCGGCGAGCGCCTGCTCGTGAGCCCGACCTTCCACCGTCGCCACCACGCGGTCGGCTACGGCCACGAAGGCACCAAGTACGGCTGCAATTTCGGCGTGCTGTTCCCATGGTGGGACATGATGTTCGGCACCGCGTCGTGGAACCGCACGGTCGAGCCGACCGGCATCCGCGAGCAGATCGAAGGCGTGTCCTACGGCGATGGCTTCTGGGCGCAGCACGGCCTTGCGTTCGTGCGGATCTTCCGGCGCCTCGTTCCCGCGAAGCGCGATGCGGCGTCGGCCTGACCCCGCCACTTTCCCGTTGAACGGCTTTCCGACACGGCCCGCATGTGCTTTGGCGCATGCGGGCCGTGTGGTTTATCCTTTCCCCGTTTTTCTTCGTCGATACAGGTTCGCATGAACGATTTGCTGCGCTCCTTCGTCCGGGCTTTCGCCAGCGCGCTGCATCCGCGCATGCTGTGGCTCACCCTGATGCCGTTCGTCGTTTCCGCGCTGCTGTGGGGCGTGGTGCTGTGGTTCTCGTGGCAGGCGCTGATCGATGCCGCGCGCGGCGCGCTCGACGGTTTCGTGCTGACGGCCGCGCTGTACCGCGCGTTCGACGCGATCGGGATGTCGCAGCTGCATGCGGTCGTCGCGCCGTTCGTCGTCGTGTCGCTCGCGATTCCGCTGATCGTGCTGACCGTGCTGCTGCTGATCGCGACGATCTCGATGCCGGTCGTGATCAAGCACCTGTCGAACCGGCAGTTCGCCGCGCTGGAGGCGAAGCGGGGCGGCACGTTCTTCGGCAGCGTGTTCAATTCGCTCGGCGCGGCGATCGTGGGCGTCGTGCTGCTCGTCGTCACGATCCCGCTGTGGCTGATTCCGCCGTTCTTCGCGCTGCTGCCGCCCGTGATCTGGGGCTGGCTCACGTACCGCGTGATGACCTACGACGCGCTCGCGCAGCATGCGAGCCGCGACGAGCGCCGCGCGCTGGTGCGGCAGCATCGCTGGCCGCTGATCGGCATCGGCGTCGCGACCGGGCTGCTCGGCACCGTGCCGACCTTCGTGTGGGTGTCGTCGGTCTGGATGATGGTGCTGTTTCCGTTCGTGGCGGCGGCCATGATCTGGGTTTACGCTTTCATCCTCGTCTTCTCGGCACTGTGGTTCGGGCACTATTGCCTGCGCGCGCTGGACGACCTGCGCGCGAGTACGCGCGCCACCGCAATCGACATGGGGCAGGCATGAGCATCGGCATCATCATCATCGGCGACGAAATCCTTTCGGGCCGCCGGCAGGACAAGCATCTGGCGAAGGTCATCGAACTGCTCGGCGCGCGCGGCCTCGCGCTCGACTGGGCTGAATACGTCGGCGACGATCCGGCGCGGATCACCGCGACGCTCGCGCGCGCGATCGCATCGAGCGACATCGTGTTCTCCACGGGCGGGATCGGCGCGACGCCGGACGACCACACGCGCCAGTGCGCGGCCGCCGCGCTCGGCGTGCCGCTCGAACTGCATCCGGAAGCGAAGGCGCTGATCTCGGAGCGCATCCGCGAGACGCACACCGATGCGGCCACGCCGGTCGACTTCGAATCGCCGGAAAACCAGCATCGCTTCAACATGGGCGTGTTCCCGGCAGGCGCGACGATCATCCCGAACGGCTATAACCGGATTCCCGGCTTCTCGGTCGGCGATCTCCATTTCGTGCCGGGCTTCCCGGTGATGGCGTGGCCGATGATCGAATGGGTGCTCGACACGAAGTACCAGCATCTCCATCACGCGACGCCGCATGCGGAGCGCTCGCTGTACGTGTTCGAACTGCCGGAGTCGACGCTCACGCCGCTGATGGAGAAGATCGAGCGCGATTTCCCGGGCGTGCGCGTGTTCAGTCTGCCGAGCGTCGGCGATGCCGAGCGCGGCGGGATCTATGCGCGCCGGCATATCGACCTCGGCGTGAAGGGCGAGCCGGAGGCGGTCGCGGCCGCATTCGTGAAGCTGCGCGAAGGCGTGCACCTGCTCGGTGGCGACGTCGTTGAACCGGATACGCCGCGCGCCTGAGCCACGCCGCGCATCGATGGCCCATACGGACCGCGGAGCGGCCGTACATAAACCACGGGCCGCGCAACGCGGCCCGTCATCGGGATGTCATCGCCCGGCTCGACGATGTCGCAGTCAGGCGTGCCTGGGCGGATGCGCCGTCAGGCGCCGATCCACGGCAGTTTCCGGAAGCACCAGCCGTCGACTGTCTTGCGGTGGCCTTCGGCATCCTTGCCGCCCTCGAAGCCTTCGAGCAGGTCGAAGGCCTTCGTGAAGCCGGCCTGCGTCGACGCGATCGCGGCGAGCTTCGAGCGCGCGGCGCTGCGGCACAGGAACAGGATGGGTGTATCGACCGGGAGGGCCGCTTTCAGTTCATCGACGAATTCGGCGTTCGGCACGCCGCCCGGATAGCGCGTCCATTCGAGGTGCAGGTACTGGCCGTCGCCGACGAGCGGGCGGCCGATCCAGTCGAGTTCGGCGCGGGTGCGCACGTCGACGAGGCGCGCCGACGGGTCGAGCTGCAGCAGTTCGAATGCCTCGACCGGCAGCAGTGCGCCGGCATAGTTGAGCGCGCCTTGGGCGCGGCGTTCGTCGGCCTTCGCGTAAAGCTGATCGAGCGTACTCATGGCAGGAGGTCTCCGTTTAGGTCAAACGATCATTCTAGCGCGGCAGCGCCGCGCGAATGTCCGGGGCCCCTGCGGCGCATGCATCGCCCACGCACTCACCAAAAGAGTGCAGAATGGCCTGCCTGCACCAGAATGATTCGGTCCCCACGGCGAGTCCTGTCGATTGCACCATTTAGGTGCGGTCGGACGACCGCCGGTGCGGCGCCCGGCCCCGGAATCGCGCAGCCGGGCCCTGCCGTGGCGCGGGCTGGCGCGATTCATGTCGTATCTGCGTATAGCTGGCACGGTTGCTGCTATATACAATTCGGTCGACCCGGGGCGCGCTGCGCCAAAGCCAGACTCCGGGCAGCTCGATAAACGAGGCGGTTCCCAGTCCGCCGGAATTGTTCAATCAGGAGAAGAGGTTATGAGTAAAACCGTCGCCGACGTCATGCAGCTCGTGAAGGACGAGGACGTCAAGTTTGTCGATTTCCGCTTCACGGATACGCGCGGCAAGGAACAGCACGTGTCGGTGCCGGTCTCGGCGTTTGACGAAGACAAGTTCGAAAGCGGCCATGCATTCGACGGTTCGTCGATCGCGGGCTGGAAGGGCATCGAGGCGTCGGACATGCTGCTCATGCCGGACCCGAGCGCCGCGTTCATCGACCCGTTCTATGAAGAGTCGACCCTCGTGCTGACCTGCGACGTGGTCGAGCCGGCCGACGGCAAGGGCTACGAGCGCGATCCGCGTTCGCTCGCGAAGCGCGGCGAAGCGTACCTGAAGAGCACGGGCATCGGCGACACGGCCTTCTTCGGTCCGGAGCCGGAATTCTTCATTTTCGACTCGGTCCAGTGGAACACGGACATGTCGGGCTGCTTCGTGAAGATCAACTCGGAAGAAGCACCGTGGTCTTCGGCCAAGGAGTTCGAAGGCGGCAACACGGGCCACCGTCCGGGCACGAAGGGCGGCTACTTCCCGGTCGCGCCGGTCGACACGTTCCAGGACATGCGCTCGGAAATGTGCCTGCTGCTCGAACAGCTCGGCATCCCGGTCGAAGTGCACCACCACGAAGTGGCGGGCCAGGGCCAGAACGAAATCGGCACGAAGTTCTCGACGCTGGTGCAGCGTGCGGACTGGACGCAATGGTCGAAGTACATCATCCATAACGTCGCGCACTCGTACGGCAAGACGGCGACGTTCATGCCGAAGCCGGTCGTCGGCGACAACGGTTCGGGCATGCACGTTCACCAGTCGATCTGGAAGGACGGCCAGAACCTGTTCGCGGGCAACGGCTACGCCGGCCTGTCGGAACTGGCGCTGTTCTACATCGGCGGCATCATCAAGCACGCCCGTGCGCTGAACGCGATCACGAACCCGACGACGAACTCGTACAAGCGTCTGGTCCCGCACTTCGAAGCACCGGTCAAACTCGCTTACTCGGCGCGCAACCGTTCGGCATCGATCCGCATTCCGCACGTGTCGAACCCGAAGGGCCGTCGCATCGAAACGCGCTTCCCGGACCCGATGGCGAACCCGTACCTGTGCTTCACGGCGCTGATGATGGCCGGTCTCGACGGGATCCAGAACAAGATCCATCCGGGCGAAGCCGCCGACAAGAACCTGTACGACCTGCCGCCGGAAGAGGATGCAAAGATCCCGACCGTCTGCGCAGGCCTCGACCAGGCACTGGAAGCGCTCGACAAGGATCGCGAGTTCCTGACGCGCGGTGGCGTGTTCACCGACGGCATGATCGATGCGTACCTCGCGCTGAAGGAGCAGGAGCTGGCGAAGTTCCGCATGACGACGCATCCGATCGAGTTCGAGATGTACTACTCGCTGTAATCGGCGATGGCGCTTCGATTCAGCGCCGTCCTGCCGGTTCGTTCCCGTCGCGCGGCCTGCGGCGGGAACCGCGGAGTCTGAAAGGGGACGGCGTCCAGCCGTCCCTTTTTTGTTCCGAAAATTTCAATTTTCCGACCCGGTAACGCGCGACGACACGCACGATGGCTCTGAAGAATCTCATCAAGGCGAAGACGGGGCAGCCCGAGCGACTGACGGAAGACGAGCGGCTCGCTCGCTCGGGCCTGCTTGCCGGGCTGGAAGCGCTGCCGACGGTCGTGATCGTGCTCGACCGCAAGACGCTGCGGGTCGCGTTCGCGAACCCGTCCGCGGAGGCGATGCTCGACATCTCGCGCCGGCAGCTCGCGCAGCGGCCGTGGGGCGAGATCTTCCCGAACGCGAACGCGCTCGCGTCGACGATCACCGCGATCGGCGAGGAGCGCTTTCACGCGACGCATCTCGATACCGTGCTCGACCGGCCCGGCCGCGAACCGCTGCACGTGCATGCGATCGTCGGCTTCCTCGAGACCGCGCCCGATTTCGTGCTCGTCGAGCTGTTCGAGAACGAACGGCAGTCGCGCACCGATCGCGAGGAGCGCATCCACGACCTGACCGCGGTCAACAAGCAACTGATCCGCAACCTCGCGCACGAGATCAAGAACCCGCTCGGCGGCATTCGCGGCGCAGCCCAGCTGCTCGAATTCGAATTGAGCGAGCGCGAGCGCGGCGAGTTGCGCGAATACACGCAGGTGATCATCAAGGAGTCCGACCGCCTGCAGACGCTCGTCGACCGGTTGCTGGAGCCGCACCGGCATCCGCACATCGTCGGCGACGTGAACATTCATGAAGTGTGCGAACGCGTGCGCGCGGTGATGCTGGCGGAATTTCCGCGCGGGCTCACCATCGAGCGCGACTACGACGTGAGCGTGCCGGACCTGCGCGGCGACAAGGAGCAGTTGATCCAGGCGCTGCTGAACATCGTGCGCAACGCGGCGCAGGCGCTGCGCGAACGGATCGCGCAGGGCGACGCGAAGATCGAGCTGCGCACGCGCGTCGCGCGCAAGGTAACGATCGCGAAGCGCCTGTACAAGCTGGCACTGGACTTGCACGTGGTCGACAACGGGCCCGGCATTCCGGAGGAGATCCGCGACCGGATCTTCTACCCGCTCGTGTCCGGGCGCGACGACGGCAGCGGCCTCGGCCTCACGCTCGCGCAAACCTTCGTGCAGCAGCACGACGGGATGATCGAGGTCGAGAGCCGGCCCGGCCGTACCGAATTTCAGATCCTGCTGCCGCTCGACCATTGAGCGGCAGCATGGCGATTCACCGGATTCACCAATACCTGACCGACCTATGAAGCCGATCTGGATAGTAGACGACGATCAATCGATCCGCTGGGTGCTCGAAAAGGCGCTCGCCCGGGACAGCTTCGCGACGAAGAGCTTCGCGAACGTGCGCGACGCGCTGGCCGCGCTCGACCACGAGACGCCGCAGGTGCTCGTGTCCGACATCCGGATGCCGGGCGGCTCCGGCCTCGAGCTGCTGCAGGCGATGCACGAGCGCCTGCCGGGCCTGCCCGTCATCATCATGACGGCGTTCTCCGATCTCGACAGTGCCGTCGCGGCGTTCCAGGGCGGCGCGTTCGAATATCTTGCGAAGCCGTTCGACGTCGACAAGGCGGTCGAGCTGATTCGCCGCGCGGTCGAGGAAAGCCTGCGCGGCGGCGCGCCGCAGGACGAGCGCGTCGCCGAGGCGCCCGAGATGCTCGGCCAGGCACCCGCGATGCAGGACATGTTCCGCGCGATCGGTCGCCTGTCGCATTCGGCCGCGACCGTGCTGATCACCGGCGAGTCGGGCACCGGCAAGGAGCTCGTCGCGCGTGCGCTGCACCGTCACAGCCCGCGGGCGAACGGGCCGTTCATCGCGCTGAACACCGCGGCGATTCCGAAGGACCTGCTCGAATCCGAACTGTTCGGTCACGAGCGCGGCGCGTTCACCGGCGCGCAGACGACGCGCCAGGGCCGCTTCGAGCAGGCCGAGAACGGTACGCTGTTCCTCGACGAAATCGGCGACATGCCGTTCGACCTGCAGACACGCCTGTTGCGCGTGCTGTCGGACGGGCAGTTCTATCGGGTCGGCGGCCACAACCCGTTGCGTGCGAACGTGCGCGTGATCGCCGCGACGCACCAGAATCTCGAGTCGCGTGTGCGGCAGGGGCTGTTCCGCGAGGACCTTTACCACCGGCTCAACGTGATCCGGCTGCGGCTGCCGCCGCTGCGCGAACGCAGCGAGGACATCGCGCTGCTCACGCGCCACTTCCTGCAGAAGAGCGCGCGGGATCTCGGCGTCGAGCCGAAGCGTGTGTCCGACGAAGCGCTCGCGTATCTGACGTCGCTCACGTTTCCCGGCAACGTGCGGCAGCTCGAGAACCTCGCGAACTGGCTGACCGTGATGGCGCCCGCGCAGACGGTCGAGATCAAGGATCTGCCGCCCGATCTCGTGCCGGCAGGCACACCGGTGGCTGCGACGGCCGATGGTACGGATGCGCACGCCGGCACCGGCGTGAGCGCTGGCGACATCGCGCGCGTGCAGCCGGCGGCCGGTGCGATGCCGTTGGCGGCCGTGCCCGTCGCGGCCGCGCCGAACGGCGCGCCGGCCGGCTATCCGATGTGGGAAAGCGGGCTGCGCACGGAGGTCGCGCGGCTGTTGCGCGAGAACTCGGCCGACGTGATGGACGAGCTCGCGCGCCGCTTCGAGGCGGCCGTGATCCGCGAGGCGCTCGACTTCACGCGCGGCCGCAAGGTCGAGGCGGCGGAGCGGCTCGGCATCGGCCGCAACACGATCACGCGCAAGATCCAGGAACTGCATCTGGAGCCGTAAGTACTCGTCGCGGCATGCGCGTGCATCGCGCGCATGCCGCGATCGGACATAATCGCGGTTTGCCGTCACGTGCGCACCCGTCATGTCCGATTCCTTCCGCTGGCCCGCCGGGGCCGATCCCTTCCGTTTTCTCGAAGCGCTCGACAGCAAGCGCGCCCGCGCGTGGGTCGATGAGCAGAACGCGCGAACGCGTGTTGCGCTGCGCGACGACGAGGCGTATCGCGCGCTCACCGCGCGGCTCGCGCAGGCGTATCTGCCGCGCGAACGCCCGGTGATTCCGACCCGCTGGCGCGACTGGGCGTACGACCTGTGGCAGGACGATCTCCACCCGAAGGGACTGTGGCGCCGCGCACGCTGGGACGACTGGCGCGCGGGCCGGCCCGAGTGGGAAACGCTGCTCGACGTCGACGCGCTCGGCGCGCAAGAGGGCGAGTCGTGGGTGTTCGAGCAGGACGCGATCCTGTATCCGGACGGCGACCGTGCGTTGCTGTCGCTGTCGCCGGGCGGCGCCGACGCGGTCGTCGTGCGCGAATTCGACCTGGTGCAGCGCCGTTTCGTCGACGGCGGTTTCACGATCGACGAGCCCGGGAACCACACGGTCGGCTGGATCGATCGCGATACCGTCTACGTGAGCTGGGATCGCGGCGACGCGCATACGACCGCCGCCGGCTATCCATACGAAGCGCGCCGCTGGGTACGCGGCACGCCGCTCGCCGATGCGCCGGTCGTGTTCCGCGGCGAACCCGCCGACATCAGCGCGGGCGCGGGGTTCGATCCGATCGACGGCCGCCACGTCGCATGGCGCAGCGTGGACTTCTTCGACGCGCATGCCTACCGTCTGACCGACGCGGGCGAGTGGGCGCGCTACGACGTGCCGACGCACGTCGAGGTCGGTTTCTGGGAAGGCTGGCTGATGCTGGAGCCGCGACTCGACTGGGACTGCGGCGGTGTGCGTCACGCGGGCGGCTCGCTGCTCGCGATCCGCGAGCAGGCGTTCCTCGCCGGGTCGCGCGAATTCATGACGCTGTTCGAGCCGCGAGCGTCGACGTCCGCATGCACGTGGACGCACACGCGCACGCTGCTGATCGCGAGCTGGCTCGACGACGTGCACAACCGCACGATGCTGTGGCAGCCGTGCCAGGGCGATGATGGCGCATGGACGTGGGACGCGCGGCCGTTCGAGTGGCCGGGCGATGCGCAGATCGACGTCGAGCCGGTCGAGTCGACGCTGAACGACGATGTGTATGTGGACGTCGATACCTATCTCGATCCGCCCGAATGCTGGCTCGCCGATCTGGCCGATCGCGCGGCCGATGCGCCGTCGCGCCACGTGCTGCTCGACCGTCCGCCGGTGCGGTTCGATGCGGCCGGGCTCGTCGTGCGTCGCGCGAATGCCCGCTCGCGCGACGGCACGGTCGTACCGTACACGCTGATCGGGCCGCGTGACGCACTCGATGGACCGGATCACGTCGACGTCGGCGCCCGCGTCGCGCGGCCGTGCCTGCTGTCAGGCTATGGCGGCTTCGCGATTCCGAACCTGCCGGGCTACAGCGATGCACTCGGCATCGCATGGCTCGAACGCGGCGGCGTTGCGGCGTTCGCGCACATCCGCGGCGGCGGCGAATTCGGGCCGGGCTGGCACGTCGACGCGCAGCGCGAACATCGGCAGCGCTCGTTCGACGACTTCATCGCGGTGGCCGAGGACCTGATCCGCACCGGCGTGACGACGGCCGCGCAGCTCGGTATCGAGGGCGGCAGCAATGGCGGGCTGCTGGTCGGGGCCTGCATGGTGCAGCGTCCGGAACTGTTCGGCGCGGTGCTGTGCCGCGTGCCGCTGCTCGACATGCGGCGCTATCCGAAGCTGCATGCGGGGGCCGCGTGGCTCGACGAGTACGGCGATCCGGACGATTCGCGCGAGGGCGCGGCACTGGCCGCCTACTCGCCGTACCACCGCGTGCGCGAAGGTGTCGTGTATCCGCCGCTGCTGCTGACGACGTCGACGCGCGACGACCGCGTGCATCCCGCGCATGCACGCAAGATGGCCGCGCGCATGCATGCGCTCGGACACGAACGGGTGTGGTACTGGGAGAACACCGACGGCGGCCACGGCAGTGCCGACGACCTGGAGCGCGCCGAATCGGATGCGGCGGAGTTCGGCTTCCTGTGGGCCCATCTCGGGCCCGCGCCCGCGCGCGGTTGAGCGCGGGCGCGAGCGGGCAGGGGGCGCTCAGCCGACGATCGCGACGACCGGTGTATGGTCGGACGGCTGTTCCCACGTGCGCGGTGTGCGGTCGACTTCGCACGACGTGCAGGTGGCGGCGAGCGCCGGCGACAGCAGGATGTGGTCGATGCGCAGCCCCGCGTTGCGGCGGAACGCGAACATCCGGTAGTCCCACCACGTGAAGGTCTTCTCGGGCTGCTCGAAGCGGCGGAACGCATCGACGAAACCGAGCTCGATCAGCTTCGCGAAGTGCGCGCGCTCCTGCGGCGACACGAGGTTCTGGCCTTCCCATTTCGCCGGGTCGTGCACGTCGCGGTCTTCCGGCGCGATGTTGTAGTCGCCGAGCAGCGCGAGCTTCGGGTGGCGCTGCATTTCGGTGCTCAGCCATGCATGCAGCGCGTCGAGCCACTGCATCTTGTAGACGAACTTGTCGGAGTCGGGTGCCTGGCCGTTCGGGAAATACGCGGATACGATGCGCACGCCGTCGACCGTCACGGCCACGACGCGCTGCTGCGGATCGTCGAAGCCGGGGATGTTGCGCACGACGTCCGATTCGTCGACGGCGAGCGTGTCGCGCGCGAGGATCGCGACGCCGTTGTAGGTCTTCTGACCCGCGAACCAGCTGCGGTAGCCGATCGCCTCGAGATCGGCGCGCGGATACTTCTCGTCCGGCAGCTTCAGTTCCTGCAGGCACAGCACGTCGGTTCCGCTTTGCACGAGCCAGTCGAGCACGTGCTGCTTGCGGACGTTGAGCGAGTTGACGTTCCAGGTGGCGATTTTCATGAACGGGAATGCGTGCGGGGTGAATGCGAAGGCCGCCATCTTACCGCGAGCACGGGGCGCGAACGTGCGCGACACGCGATGCGAAGCACGCGCCGTGCATGGAGATATCGATGACCTGCGAAGAAATTGTGACAAAGGTATTGACGTGAGTGCTTCATCACCCTATAATTTATTTCTCTGACGCGGGGTGGAGCAGTCTGGCAGCTCGTCGGGCTCATAACCCGAAGGTCGTAGGTTCAAATCCTACCCCCGCAACCAAGCACACCAGACGATGTGCAGCGCAAGTGACCGATGCGCGCTTCGTCGACAGGAACCCGGCCCCGTGCCGGGTTTTTTGTTTTCAGCCCGCCGCCCACTCGACCGCCGCCTTCGCATGCAGCGCGGTCGTATCGAACACCGGCAGCGGCGAATCGTCCGCGCCGATCAGCAGCGTGATTTCCGTGCAGCCGAGAATCACGGCCTGCGCGCCGCGTTTCGCCAGTTCGTCGATGATCGCCACGTAGGTCGCGCGCGATCCGGCATCGATCACGCCGTGACACAGCTCGTCGTAGATGATCCGGTGCACGTCACCGCGCGCGGCTTCGTCCGGCACCCGCACGTCGAGGCCGAACTTGTCGCGCAGGCGCGCCGCATAGAACGGCAGTTCCATCGTGTAGCGCGTGCCGAGCAGCGCGACGCGCTCGACGCCCGCGGCGCGCAGCGCGGCGCCGGTCGGATCGGCGATGTGCAGGAACGGCAGCGCCACCGCGGCCTCGATCGCGCCGTGCACGCGGTGCATCGTATTGGTCGTCAGCACGACGAGATCGGCGCCGGCGGCTTCGAGCTGACGCGCGGCATCGGCCATCCGTTCGCCGAGCGCGACCCAGTCCTGCGCGCGCTGCAATGCTTCGATCTCCGCGAAATCCACCGTGACCAGCACGCTCTTCGCGTTGTGATGCCCGCCGTGCAGCGCCTTCGAATGGCGATTGATCATCCGGTAGTACTCGGCCGACGATTCCCAGCTCATCCCGCCGATCAGTCCGATCGTCTTCATCCGTCACCTGTGCGTTTCATATCTCGTGGCAGACGAGTATAGGGGCCGGCCCGCGCGTACGGCGGTACGATCGCGCGAAGCGGACCGGTAAGGCACTGATGGCCGGAGGTTGCCGGGGAGGGCGGGAGGGGCCTCGGGTGGCCGGCCGCGCCCGGCAGCGGCCGAACGCGGCAGCACGCGACAGTTGAAACGGGCACTGTGTTTTTGTACAGTATCGACACCGTGAACCTGACCATCATCCCGCCTGCCGATCCGCGCGTGCCGCCGCCCGGCGACGCGCCGCCGCGCGTGCGCAAGATCATCCACTGCGACTGCGATTGCTTTTACGCATCGGTGGAGATGCGCGACGACCCGTCGCTGCGCAACCGGCCGCTCGCGGTCGGGGGCCGGCCCGACCAGCGCGGCGTGATCGCGACCTGCAACTACGAGGCGCGGCGCTATGGCGTGCATTCGGCGATGTCGTCGGCGCTCGCGATGCGCAAGTGTCCGGACCTGCTGATCCTGCCGTCCGCGATGGACAAGTACCGCGCGGCATCACGGCAGATCATGGCGATCTATCGCGACTATACGCACGACGTCGAACCGCTGTCGCTCGACGAGGCGTATCTCGACGTCAGCGGTTCCGAACTGTGCCAGGGCAGTGCGACGCTGATTGCGCGGGAGATTCGCCAGCGCGTGTACGACACGGTCGGCGTGACGGTGTCGGCGGGCGTCGCGCCGAACAAGTTCATCGCGAAGATCGCGTCCGACTGGAACAAGCCCGACGGCCTGTTCGTCGTGCGCCCGCATGAAGTCGATGCGTTCGTCGCGGCGCTGCCGGTGCGCAAGCTGCACGGCGTCGGCCAGGTGACGGCCACGCGTCTCGACCGGCTCGGCATCCAGACCTGCGCGCAGTTGCGCGACTGGTCGCTGATCGACCTGCATCGCGAGTTCGGTGCGTTCGGCCGGCGGCTGTACCAGCTCGCACGCGGGATTGACGAGCGGCCGGTGCGGGCGGACCAGGAGCGCAAGTCGGTCAGCGTCGAGACCACTTACGTCACTGACCTGACGACGCTCGAGCAATGCGCGGACGAGATCCGTCGCCTCGTCGTGCAGCTCGACGCGCGGATCGCGCGCGCGGGCGCGGCCCGCTCGATCCGCAAGCTGTACGTGAAGATCCGCTTCGCCGATTTCCAGCGCACGACGGTCGAATGCGTGGCCGACGCGACGAATGCGCAGACGGCCGTCACGCTGCTCGCGAAGGGGCTGCAGCGGCGCGCGCAAGCCGTGCGGCTGCTCGGCGTCGGCGTGCGCATCGACGAGGACACGGCCGAGCGTCACGGGCAGTTTTCGCTGTTCGACGACGCAGCCGACCACGCCGGCAACGAAACACCGGCGCCATGAAAAAAGCACCGCCGAAGCGGTGCCTTTCGATGCAGCCGGACGAGCCGGGCAGCGCGCGCTCAGTGCGCGGGGGCGGCCATCCCGTTGTGACGCAGCAGCGCGTCGATTTCCGGCTCGCGGCCGCGGAATGCCTTGAACGAATCCATCGCCGGCCGGCTGCCGCCGACTTCGAGGATCTCGCGGCGATAACGCGTGCCGGTCGCCGCGTCGAGCACGCTGCCGCTTGCGGCGGCCGCTTCCTCGAACGCGGCGTATGCGTCGGCCGACAGCACCTCGGCCCACTTGTAGCTGTAGTAGCCGGCCGCATAGCCGCCCGCGAAGATGTGGCTGAACGTGTTCGGCCAGCGCGAGAACGCGGCCTGCGGGATCACGTGGTAGCGCTCGTTGATCTCGCGCGCGAACGCGTTCACGCCGGTTGCGCCGGCCGGGTCGAAGTCGACGTGCAGCAGCATGTCGAACATCGAGAACACGATCTGGCGCAGCGTGCCGAGGCCGCTCTGGAAGTTCTTCGCGGCGATCATCTTGTCGAACAGCTCGCGCGGCAGCGCGGCGCCCGTATCGACGTGCGACGACATCGACGACAGCACATCCCATTCCCAGCAGAAGTTTTCCATGAACTGCGACGGCAGCTCGACCGCATCCCATTCGACGCCGTTGATGCCCGACACGCCGAGCTCGTCGACGCGCGTGAGCATGTGATGCAACCCGTGGCCAAATTCATGGAACAGCGTGATGACCTCGTCGTGGGTGAAGCACGCGGGCTTGCCGCCGACTGGTGCCGAGAAGTTGCAGGTCAGGTACGCGACCGGCGTCTGCACGGTGTCGCCGCGCTTGGCGCGCGCACGCGCATCGTCCATCCACGCGCCGCCGCGCTTGCCTTCGCGTGCATACAGGTCGAGATAGAACTGCGCGACGAGCGAGCCGTCGCGGTTCTCCACGCGGAAGAAGCGCACGTCCTTGTGCCACACCGGTGCGTCGTCCGGCTTGATCCGCACGCCGAACAGCGTTTCGGTGACGGTGAACAGGCCCTTCAGCACGGCCGGCTCCGGGAAGTACTGCTTGACCTCGTTTTCCGAGAACGCGTAGCGCTGCTGGCGCAGCCGCTCGGCCGCGAACGCGACGTCCCACGGCGCGAGCTCGGTCAGGCCGAGTTCCTTCGCGGCGAACGCGCGCAGTTCGTCCCAGTCCTTGTCCGCGTGCGGACGCGCGCGTGTCGCGAGATCCTCGAGGAATGCGATGACCTGTTGCGGCGATTCGGCCATCTTCGGCGCGAGCGACACTTCGGCGAAGTTGCGGTAGCCGAGCATCTGCGCTTCTTCGCGCCGTAGCTTCAGCTCGTCCGCGACGATCGCCGTGTTGTCCCACTCGGCCTTGCCGCCGCCGTACTGCGGCCCGAGTTCGGATGCGCGCGTCGCATACGCGCGGTACAGCGTCTCGCGCATCGCGCGATTCTCGGCGTACTGCAGCACCGGGAAGTAGGACGGGAAATGCAGCGTGAACTTCCAGCCTTCCTTGCCTTCCTTCTGCGCGGCTTCGCGGGCCGCTTCGATCGCGTCGCCCGGCAGGCCGGCCAGCTCGGCCTCGTCCAGCGAGAAATACGCATATGCGTTGGTCGCGTCGAGCACGTGATCGGAGAATGCCTTCGACAGCGCGGCCTGCTGCTCCTGCAGTTCCGCGAAGCGCGGCTTCCGGTCTTCCGGCAGCTCGGCGCCCGACAGGCGGAAATCGCGCAGTGCGTTGTCGAGGATCTTCTTGCGCTCGGCGGACAGCGTCGGGTATTCGGCGCTCGCGGCGATCGCCTTGTACTTCTCGTACAGCGCGAGGTTCTGGCCGACGCTCGACCAGAATTCGGTCACGCGCGGCAGGTTTTCGCCGTACGCGGCGCGCAGTTCCGGCGTATCGGCAACCGCGTTCAGGTGGCCGACGACGCCCCATGCGCGCCCGAGCGGCTCCGTCGCCTGCTCGACCGTTTCGACGATCGCGGCCCAGGTCGCCGGCGTCGCGGGCGCGCTCGCGGTGTCGACCGCGCGGTTGGCGGCATCGAGCAGCGTATCGAGCGCGGGCGTCACGTGTTCCGGACGAATCTCGCCGAAGCGGGGCAGGCCGGAGAAATCGAGGAGCGGATTGGGATTGGCGCTGGCGGACATTAAGACTCCCTGTCTGTTGCCGGATGAACCGGGGTGAAAAGGGTGAGGCGCGATGCGGCGGCGCCCGATATCGACATTATTGGGGCGCATCGCGCGCTTTCCAATCGTTAGTTTCTAACGACGCGATTGGATGCGGTCGACGCGGGGTCGGACAGGGGTGAAACGCAGCGAGTTCAGCCGTGCGGCAGTGTGACGGCGCGGCCGCGACGGCGGCCGGCGAGATGCCGGCGCACGAATGCGCGCCGGCTGGGCAGGCGGGGCGATCGGGTGGCGATCAGGCGGCCGCGGCGGCGCGTTCGGCGGCTTCGATCGTGTTGATCAGCAGCATCGTGATGGTCATCGGGCCGACGCCGCCCGGCACCGGCGTGATGTGGCCGGCGACTTCCTTCACGCCGGCGAAGTCGACGTCGCCGCACAGCTTGCCCGCGTCGTCGCGGTTCATGCCGACGTCGATCACCGTCGCGCCGGGCTTGACCATGTCGGCCGTCAGGATGTTGCGCTTGCCGACCGCGGCGACCACGACGTCGGCCTGACGCGTGTGCGCGGCGAGGTCGCGCGTCTTGCTGTGGCAGATCGTCACGGTCGCGCCGGCTTCGAGCAGCAGCATCGCCATCGGCTTGCCGACGATGTTCGAGCGGCCGATCACGACGGCGTTCGCGCCCTGTAGCGGGATGTCATGCGCTTCGAACATCTTCATCACGCCGTACGGCGTGCACGGGCGGAACAGCGGCTTGCCCGTCATCAGCGCGCCGGCGTTCGCGACGTGGAAACCGTCGACGTCCTTCTCCGGCGCGATCGCCTCGATTACCTTGTGGCTGTCGATGTGCGCGGGCAGCGGCAGCTGGACCAGGATGCCGTGGATCTTCGGGGCGCGGTTCAGTTCGTCGATGCGCGCGAGCAGGTCGGCCTCCGACAGCGTGTCCGGATACGCATCCTTCTGCGAGAAGAAACCGTTGTCCTCGCACGCCTTGATCTTGTTGCGCACGTAGACTTCGCTCGCCGGGTTCGCGCCGACGAGGATCACCGCGAGGCCGGGCTGGTGGCCGCGCGCGGTCAGCGTGGCGGCGCGTTCGGCGGCCTGCGCGCGCAAGGTCTTCGAGAGGGCGTTGCCGTCGATGAGGAGGGCTGTCATGGTGGTGGGTCCTGCCGGGAAGTTGGAATGCGGGCGTACGACACCTGAAGCGCCGCAGCAAAGCACGCAATTATACCGTTCGCTTGCTGTCGTCCGACAGCAAATACACGGGAAGCGTCATGGCGGCGGTGCCGGCGCGCCGGGAGGAAGCGCCGGGCCATGCCGCGCGAGTGGGCCGCATTGCGCGGCGCGGTGGCGCGGCCGGCCGGGCAGGTGCCCCGCGGCCGCGCAACGTTCAGGCCTGCTTCTTCGACAGCGCGAGGCGCAGCAGATCGGCGACCGTGTTGACGTTGAGCTTTTCCATGATGTTCGCGCGGTGCGCTTCCACCGTCTTGATGCTGATCCCGAGATCGTCGGCGATCTGCTTGTTCAGGCGGCCGGCGATGATCCGCTCGAGCACCTGCTGCTCCCGCGCGGTCAGCTTCGACAGGCGCTCGCTCGCGGCGCGCTGTTCCTGGACGCTCTTGCTTTCGCTTCGGGCCTTGTCGAGCATCCGCTCGACGAGCTTGCGCAGCTCGGCCTCGTCGAACGGTTTCTCGATAAAGTCCATCGCACCCTTTTTCATCGTCGACACCGCCATCGGCACGTCGCCGTGGCCCGTGACGAAGATGATCGGCAGCGCGGCGTTGTCGGCGATCAGGCGCTCCTGCAGTTCGAGGCCGCTCATGCCCGACATCCGCACGTCGAGTATCAGGCAGGCGATCTGGCCGGCCTGCTGCGCCGGCTGGTAGGCATCGAGGAACTGCTCGGCGCTCGAGAAGCATTGCACGCGATAGCCGTTCGCCTCCAGCAGCCAGCGCAGCGAGTCCCGTACGGCTTCGTCGTCGTCGACGACGAAGACAGTTTCCTGAGTGGTGGTGACAGGGCTATTCATAGTTCTCCCGTAACGGTATGTGATGCCGATGCCTCGCGCCCCCCTTGGCCGAGATCAGCGGGTTCCCCAATGGGCAGGCTGCAGTGGAATGTCGCGCCGGAAATGCGGCCGTCCGGTTCGACATTGTTGACCACCCACAGACGCCCCCGATGCGATTCGATGATCGAACGGCAGATGTTCAGCCCCATGCCCATGCCGTCGGACTTGGTGCTGTAAAACGGTTCGAACAGGCGTTCGGCGGTCGCTTCGTCGACGCCCGGACCCTGGTCGATCACGCGGATGTCGACGAAACCCGCCTCGATGTCGGCGACGACGCGGATCATGCCGTCCGCCGACGCCGGCTTCACGTCGGCCATCGCCTCGGCCGCGTTCTTCATCAGGTTCACGAGCACCTGCTCGATCAGCACGGGGTCGACATAAATAATAGGCATTCTTGCGAGGATTTCCGTGACGATCCGGATCCTGCGCTTCCTGGCCTCGATTTCGGCGAGCCCGACCGCGTCGGCGACGATGTCCGCGACCCGCGCCGGCTGGCGCTTCGGCTCGCTGCGCTTCACGAATTCGCGGATCCGCTTGACGATCATCCCCGCGCGCAGCGCCTGCTGCGCGGTCTTTTCCAGCGCGGGCTGCAGCGTCTCGGGCGTGCCGCGGCCGCTCTTCACGAGCGCGAGCGTGCCCGAGCAGTAGTTGTTGATCGCGGCGAGCGGCTGGTTCAATTCGTGAGCAATCGACGACGCCATTTCACCCATCGTCATCAATCGGCTCGTGAACTGCAGCTTCTCTTCCTGCTGGTGCGCGAGTTCCTGCGCCTTCTTGCGGGTCGTGATGTCGGTCGCGATCTGCATCTGCGCGAGGTGGCCGTCCACCCACTGGATGTACTGGCGGCGCACCTCGAACCACTTCTGGATGCTCTCGACGTACACCTCCTGCGCGTCGGCCGTGCTGCTCGTCAGCGCAGCCGCCGGCAGGCCCGCGAACGCGTCGACCATGTCGATCGAGTCGGACGACGCCTGCGCGCGGTCGAAGCCGCCGCCCGACAGCTCGAGGTGGCCGTCCGGGCGAATTCCGAACAGGTGGCGGTAGTAGCGGTTCGCGAACAGCAGTTCGGCTTCGTCGGCGGCCAGCACCGACACCGCGGCGTCGAGGCTTTCGAGCACCGTCGTGAAGCGCTCGTGCGCGGCCGCGAGTTCCTCGCGCGCGCGCTTCGGTTCGGTGATGTCGGTCATCGACGACATCCAGCCGGTCTGTCGGCCGGAGCTGTCGATCAGCGGCGACACGTAGAGGCGCGCATGGAACAGCGTGCCGTTCTTGCGCCGCACGCGCAGCTCGAAGCCCGAACTCGGCGCCTTGCCGCGCAGCGTCATGTCGAGCTGGCGCTGCATTTCAGGATACGAGTCGCGCGGCCAGTACGGAAACGGTGCGACCTTGCCGACGAGGTCGGTCTCGTCCCAGCCCGTCATCCGGCAGAACGCGGGATTCACGTGCGTGATGCGGCCGTGCATGTCGAGCACGCGCATGCCGATCAGCACCGAGTTCTCCATCGCGCGGCGGAAAAACGCCTCCGCATACAGCGCCTGCTGCGCCTCGAAGCGCTGGCGCGTGTGCTTCCACAGGCTCCAGAGGCTCCACAGCACGAAGCACGACAGCCCGGCGACGAGCCACACGAGCGTGTTGTTGGTCAGGTTCGTGAGCTGCGGGAACGCGTACACGCGCACGGTCAGCCCCTGGCCGGGCGGATCGAGCGGCAGGTCGTAGTGGGAGTCGCGCGGCAGGCGCGGGCGCGTCGATGTCGACGACAGCTCGCGGTTGTTCGAGTCGGTGATCGAGATCTTGTACTTCGACGACAGCTCCTGCGGGATGTCGTGCTTCAGGATCCCTTCGACCGAGAACACCGCGGCGATCGAGCCGAGATACTCGCGGTCGCCGCGCATCACGGGCGTCTGCAGCGTGATGAAGCCGTTGCCGAAGTCGTCGTAGATCAGCGGAGAATAGGCCTGGCGGCGCGTGCTGTGCGCCTCGTCGTACGCGCCGCGCACGGCGTCCTGCATCTGCGCGTCGCCGGGCTTCGCGAGCCGCTGGCCGAGCAGCGGCGGGTGCACGGTCGGCCAGCGCTGCACGCCGGGCGCGGTGTACCAGTTCAGATAGAGGATTTCCGGATGCGTCTGCATCACGTCCGCGACGGCCATCTGGAACGCATTCTGGTCGAGGCGGCCGGACGCGAGATCGCGCGACAGCGCCTGCAGCTGCTCCTGCGCGCCGGTCATCGACAGGCGGATCTGCTGCTGCGCCCACGCGACGTTACGGAACAGGGTGTCTTCCTGCTGCTGCTGTTCGCGGCGATTGAGGCTCCATAGAATCAGGCTCATCACCACGAGGAACACGAGGATCGACAGCAGCGGCGTCAGCAAATAGGAGTTGGACCACCACGGTCCGTGGTGCCAGCGGGACGGCTGCGACTCCGCCGGCGGGCCCGACGGTCGCGCCGAGCGTGCGAAAAGCCGATCGGTCAACATGGCAGGATTGTAGCGCAGCGCAATACATGGAAAACCCATACCGGATATGTTGAACGGAAACGAATTTGTGCGCGCGGCGCGCGCCGCAGAGGCCCGAAGCATGGGTGCGGCGCAGCAATATTCCACATTACGAGAAAAGATCTCATAATTCGAAAATTCTGTTGCGCGTGGCCGTACACGCTCATTACAATCCGTCGGAGCTTGCCCGCAGCCGGTCGCGTCGCGTCGTCTGCACGAGAGCGATCTTCACATTCCAGGACCCAGGAGACGAGAATGTCCGCTGTACCGAACGAAGTGATGAAATATGTCGCCGCCGAACGTGACGACGACCCGCAAGAAACCGTTGAATGGCTCGAGTCGCTCGACGGCGTGATCTCCTCCGTGGGCACCGGCCGCGCGCATTACCTGATCGAAAAGCAGATCGAATTCGCCCGCATGCACGGCGAACACCTGCCGTTCTCCGCCAATACCCCGTACATCAACACGATTCCGGTCGAAGCCCAGGCGAAGATCCCGGGCGACCAGGACGTCGAGCACCGCATCCGTTCGTACACGCGCTGGAACGCGCTGGCGATGGTGCTGCGCGCAGGCAAGGACACGAACGTCGGCGGCCACATCGCGTCGTTCGCATCGGCCGCGACGCTCTATGACGTCGGCTACAACCACTTCTGGCACGCGGCGTCCGACCAGCACGGCGGCGATCTCGTGTTCGTGCAGGGCCACTCGTCGCCGGGCGTGTACTCGCGCGCGTTCCTGCTCGGTCGCCTGTCGGAAGAGCAGCTCGACAGCTTCCGCCAGGAAGTCGACGGCAAGGGCATCTCGTCGTACCCGCACCCGTGGCTGATGCCGGATTTCTGGCAGTTCCCGACCGTGTCGATGGGTCTCGGCCCGATCATGGCGATCTACCAGGCGCGCTTCATGAAGTACCTGGAATCGCGCGGCATCGCGAAGACGGAAGGCCGCAAGGTGTGGGCGTTCCTCGGCGACGGCGAGACGGACGAGCCGGAATCGCTCGGCGCGATCGGCATGGCGAGCCGCGAGAAGCTCGACAACCTCGTGTTCGTGATCAACTGCAACCTGCAGCGTCTCGACGGCCCGGTGCGCGGCAACGGCAAGATCATCCAGGAACTCGAATCGGAATTCCGCGGCGCCGGCTGGAACGTGATCAAGGTCATCTGGGGCAGCCGCTGGGATGCGCTGTTCGCGCGCGACAAGTCGGGCGCGCTGATGCGCCGCATGATGGAATGCGTCGACGGCGAATACCAGACGTACAAGTCGGAGTCGGGCGCGTACGTGCGCGAGCATTTCTTCAACTCGCCTGAACTGAAGGCGCTCGTCGCCGACTGGTCGGACGACGACATCTGGGCGCTGAACCGCGGCGGCCACGATCCGCACAAGATCTACGCGGCATTCCACGAAGCCACGAACACGAAGGGCGCGCCGACCGTCATCCTCGCGAAGACCATCAAGGGCTACGGGATGGGCGAGTCGGGCCAGGCGATGAACATCACGCACCAGCAGAAAAAGCTGCCGGTCGAGCAACTGAAGAAGTTCCGTGACCAGTTCCGCCTGCCGATCACCGACGAGCAGATCGCCGACGTGCCGTACCTGAAGTTCGAGGAAGGTTCGAAGGAACTCGAATACATGCGCCAGAAGCGCATGGACCTCGGCGGCTACCTGCCGCACCGCCGCGAGAAGGCGACGTCGCTGCCGGTGCCGGCGCTCGACGCGTTCGAGCCGCTCCTGAAGGGCACGGGCGAAGGCCGCGAGATCTCGACGACGATGGCGTTCGTGCGGATCCTGAACATCCTGCTGAAGGACAAGGCGCTCGGCAAGCGCGTCGTGCCGATCGTGCCGGACGAATCGCGTACGTTCGGCATGGAAGGCCTGTTCCGCCAGATCGGTATCTGGAACCAGGAAGGCCAGAAGTACGTGCCGGAAGATTCCGACCAGCTGATGTTCTACAAGGAATCGCAGACCGGCCAGATCCTGCAGGAAGGCATCAACGAAGCGGGCGGCATGTGCGACTGGATCGCGGCGGCGACGTCGTATTCGACGCACGGCGAGATCATGGTGCCGTTCTACATCTTCTATTCGATGTTCGGCTTCCAGCGGATCGGCGACCTGGCATGGGCGGCGGGCGACATGCGCTCGCGCGGCTTCCTGCTCGGCGGCACGGCGGGCCGCACGACGCTGAACGGCGAAGGCCTGCAGCACGAGGACGGTCACTCGCTCCTGTGGGCGGCATCGGTGCCGAACTGCGTGAGCTACGACCCGACGTTCGGTTACGAACTCGCGGTGATCGTCCAGGACGGTCTGCGCCGCATGGTGCAGGACCAGGAAGACGTGTACTACTACATCACGGTGATGAACGAGAACTACGAGCACCCGGCGATTCCGCAGGGCGAGCACGTGGCGGCCGACATCATCAAGGGCATGTACGCGTTCAAGAAGGCCGATGCCGACACGAAGGCACCGCGCGTGCAACTGCTCGGCGCGGGCACGATCTTCAACGAAGTGATCGCCGCCGCCGAGCTGCTGAAGAACGACTGGGGCGTCGCCGCCGACCTGTGGAGCGTGCCGAGCTTCACCGAACTCGCGCGCGAAGGTCACGAAATCGAGCGCTGGAACCTGCTCCATCCGACCGAAGAGCGTCGCCTGTCGCACGTGCAGAAGTGCCTGAAGGACACGCAGGGCCCGGTCATCGCGTCGACCGACTACGTCCGTGCGCTGGTCGACCAGATCCGCGGCCAGATCGATCGCCGCTTCGTCGTGCTGGGCACCGACGGCTTCGGTCGTTCGGACACCCGCGAGAAGCTGCGTCACTTCTTCGAAGTCGACCGTCACTGGGTCACCGTCGCCGCGCTCAACGCGCTGGCCGACGAAGGCACGATCGAGCGCAAGGTGGTCGCTGACGCGATCGCCAAGTACAACCTCGATCCGTCGAAGCCCAACCCGATGACCGTTTAACGCACACGCGCCGTGTGATGCCGCGCGCCGCTTCCGGGAGGGGCGCGCGCGGCCATGGAGACACAAAAAGATGAGTCAAGCGATCGAAGTGAAGGTGCCGGATATCGGCGATTACAAGGACGTGCCCGTCATCGAGGTGCTCGTGAAGGTGGGTGACACGGTCGAGCCCGAGCAGTCGCTCGTCACGCTCGAGTCGGACAAGGCGACGATGGATGTCCCGAGCCCGGCAGCCGGCACGGTCAAGGAAGTGAAGATCAAGGTGGGCGATTCCGTGTCGGAAGGCTCGCTGATCATCCTGCTCGACGGCGCCGCCGCGGCGCAGGTGAACGGCGCGGCGGCGCCGGCAGCAGCCCCCGTCCCGGCGGCAGCGCCGGCACCGGCTGCAGCGGCACCGGCTGCCGCACCGGCAGCATCGGGCGGCACGCTCGAGGTGAAGGTGCCCGACATCGGCGACTACAAGGACGTCCCGGTGATCGAGATCGGCGTGAAGGTCGGCGACACGGTCGAGAAGGAGCAATCGCTCGTCACGCTCGAGTCGGACAAGGCGACGATGGACGTGCCGAGCCCGGCCGCCGGCGTCGTGAAGGAAATCAAGGTCAAGGTGGGCGACTCGGTGTCGGAAGGCACGCTGATCGTGCTGCTCGACGCTGCCGGCGCACCGGCTGCTGCAGCACCGCAGGCAAGCGCACCGGCGCCGGCCGCTGCCGCGCCGGCACCCGCCGCCGTACCGGCACCCGCGCAGGCTGCGCCGGCTCCGGCTGCTGCCGCGCCGGCCGCCGCACCGTCGGGCGAGTACCGCGCGAGCCACGCATCGCCGTCCGTGCGCAAGTTCGCACGCGAACTCGGCGTCGAAGTCACGCGGGTGCAGGGTACCGGTCCGAAGGGCCGCATCACGAAGGAAGACATCACCGGCTTCGTGAAGGGCGTGATGACGGGCCAGCGTGGAGCACCGGCCGCGGCAGCCGCGCCGGCAGGCGGCGGCGAGCTGAACCTGCTGCCGTGGCCGAAGGTCGACTTCTCGAAGTTCGGCCCGTTCGAGGCGAAGCCGCTGTCGCGCATCAAGAAGATCTCGGGCGCGAACCTGCATCGCAACTGGGTGATGATCCCGCACGTCACGAACAACGACGAAGCGGACATCACCGAGCTCGAAGCGCTGCGCGTGCAGCTGAACAAGGAGCACGAGAAGGCGGGCGTGAAGTTTACGATGCTCGCGTTCGTGATCAAGGCGGTCGTCGCCGCGCTGAAGAAGTTCCCGACCTTCAACGCGAGCCTCGACGGCGACAACCTGGTGTTCAAGCAGTACTACCACGTCGGTTTCGCCGCGGATACGCCGAACGGCCTCGTCGTGCCGGTGATCCGCGACGCGGACAAGAAGGGCCTCGTCGATATCGCGAAGGAAATGGCCGAGCTGTCGAAGGCCGCGCGCGACGGCAAGCTGAAGCCGGACCAGATGCAGGGCGGCTGCTTCTCGATCTCGTCGCTCGGCGGGATCGGCGGGACGAACTTCACGCCGATCATCAACGCGCCGGAAGTCGCCATCCTCGGGTTGTCGCGCGGCCAGATGAAGCCGGTGTGGGACGGCAAGCAGTTCGTGCCGCGGCTCACGCTGCCGCTGTCGCTGTCGTATGACCATCGCGTCATCGATGGCGCGGAAGCCGCGCGGTTCAATGCGTATCTCGGCGCGTTGCTTGCCGATTTCCGTCGCATCATTCTTTGATGAGCTGAGGGCTCTCGCGGGGGCGTGGTTTTTTGTCGGTTCGCCATGCCCCGTCGTTGAACCTGTTTTGCTAACGGTCTGCTAGCGTCGCCCCTGCGCGGGGCGGCGGTCACTTTTCTTTGTCTTCCAAAGAAAAGTAACCAAAAGAAAGGCGCGTCC
>NZ_QTQF01000049.1:0-50883 GCF_003854235.1 Burkholderia sp. Bp8998 | reverse complement strand
TCCGCACCCGACGCTCGGCGAATCGGTGGGCATGGCCGCCGAGCTGTACGAAGGTGTCTGTACGGACCTGCCGCCGCCCAGAAAGGCCTGATCGTCATCTCGGCTTACGTGTCGCAAGTATGACGAATACCGGGTTTTCCCGAGCGGGCGCGAGAATGGCTGTTTTTGGTGATAACTCGACTTTTTATCGGAATTTTCCGCGGAGTAGGCTGGCATAAACTCGTTCATCAGGTGATGTTGTTCGAATGCGTGCTGGAGCGGAAATCGATGTTCCGCTCGACAGCGAGCGTTCGAACCTCAGGGCACCGGAGCCTTAGGTAAAGAGGAGACCCAGGCCATGAACGTTGCGCTGGACAGAATAGACCTTAGCATCCTGAGTGAACTTCAGGAGGACTCAAGTTTGACGAATCTCGAACTGGCGGCTCGAGTCAACCTGTCGCCGTCTCCCTGTCTCGTCAGAGTCAGGAATCTCGAGCGTCTCGGTGTGATCAGCCGGCGCGTCGCGGTGCTCAATGCGTCCCTGCTCGGCCTGGGCGTGATGGCGATCGTCGAGATCAGTCTGGAGCGGCAGGGCATGCAGGCGCGGGAGAGTTTCGCCGATACGGTGAGAGGCATCACCGAAGTCATGGACTGTTTCATGATGACCGGACAAACCGACTATCTGCTGAGGGTGGTGGCGAGGGATCTCGTCGAACTGGAACACATCATCACGCACAAGCTGACGTCGCTTCCCGGCGTGGCCAGCGTTCGCTCGAACGTCGTCCTCAAACGGCTGGCCAACAAAACGACGCTGCCTATCGACAAGACACGGCCTATCCAGATTCACGGCATGGCGCAGGCGTCGTGATCACATCGCTCGAGGTGGTTTCATGAGTAACGCAACATCGATCCGCCAGCCGGTGGATTCGCGCGCCGACATCGCGACGGCGTCGGACATTATCGAAGAAGCACGCGCCGGCCGCATGTTCATCCTGGTCGACGACGAGGATCGCGAGAACGAAGGTGACCTTATCATTCCCGCGCAATTCGCCACGCCCGATGCCGTCAACTTCATGGCGACGCATGCGCGTGGCTTGATCTGCGTCGCGATGACACGCGCGCGCTGCGAATCGCTGGGCCTGCATCTGATGAGCCGGATCAACGGCTCGCGGCACGAGACGGCCTTCACGGTGTCGATCGAGGCGCGTGACGGCGTGAGCACGGGCATCTCGGCGGCCGACCGTTCCCGCACGATTTCGCTTGCGATCAATCCGGAAACGGGGCGCGACGAGCTCGTGTCCCCCGGGCATGTGTTTCCGCTCATGGCGCGCGACGGCGGCACGCTCGTGCGCGCGGGGCATACAGAGGCCGCGGTCGATATCGCCCGCCTGGCCGGGCTCGCGCCGGCCGGTGCGATCTGCGAAATCATGAACGACGACGGCACCATGGCGAGGCTGCCCGACCTCATCGCCTTTTCACGGCGACACAAGCTGAAGCTGGGCACGATCGCCGATCTCATCGCCTATCGCCGACGAACGGAAAGGCTCGTGGAGGCCGTCGAACACGGCAGCTTCACCGAGCCGAATGGAAGACATTGGCGGATCGTCGTCTACCGGAACCGGATCGATCAGGTCGAGCATATTGCGTTCGTCATGGGCGATCTTCGGGGCGCCGACCCCGTGCTCGTGCGCATGCATGCGATGGACACCATGAACGACGTCATGGGCGGTCACCACCTCGCGTCTCTACGCGGCGCCGCGCGTTTGCTGGCGGGCGAGAACCGCGGCGTGATCGTGGTGATCCGCGAGTCGCGTGCCACGGCCGTGTCGGAACGTGTGCGTTCGATGATGCATCCGAAGCCTGCCGAGCCGGAACTGCGCGACTACGGAATCGGCGCGCAAATCCTCACCGAACTCGGCGTGAAGAACATGATCCTGCTCTCCAATCACGAACGAACGATCGTGGGCCTGGAGGGCTACGGTTTGAACGTGGTGGAGCAGAGAAAAATAGAGCGTATCCACGACTATCAGGAAGTTTGACGCCATTCAACCGCGCCCCGTGCAGATCAAGAGATCGGGTGCTCTCGTTCGAGTCACGGTGGCGTCGTTCCGAATGAATTCGTGCCGCTCGTTTCAGAGCGTTTCGTGACCATAAAAGCAACTGGAGGAGAGATGAGATACGCAGAAAACCTGGGCATCTTCGGCGAGCGCGCGAGTGCCATAGCCATGGGGCGGCACGCATGAAAACGACGGCAGACAATCCCTATACGATCGGACTCGAGCGCGACCCGGCGAACTTCGTCGCGTTGTCGCCGCTGACGTTTCTCGAACGCGCGGCGTCCGTCTGGCCGGAGCGCACGGCTGTCGTGCATGGCGCGATTCGCCGCGACTGGGCCGAAACGTATCGGCGTTGCCGGCTACTCGCCGGTGCGCTGCTCGGGCGCGGCATCGGCAACGGCGATACGGTGGCGATGCTCGCGGCCAATACGCCGGAACTGTTCGAGGCGCACTTCGGTGTACCGCTTTGCGGCGCGGTACTGAACACCATCAACACGCGGCTCGATGCCGATACGATCGCGTTCATTCTCGACCACGGCAACGCGAAGCTGCTGATCACCGACCGCGAATTCTCGCCGACAGTGAAGAGGGCGCTGGCGCGTCTTGGCCGCGCCATTCAGGTGATCGACATTGACGATCCGCAGTTTGGACAGGGCGATCTGCTCGGCGAGAAAGACTACGAAGCGTTGCTGCAGGAGGCCGCGCACACGGAATTCTCTGTCGCGATGCCTGAAGACGAATGGCAGGCCATTGCGCTGAACTACACGTCGGGCACGACGGGCAATCCAAAAGGCGTGGTGTATCACCATCGAGGTGCATATCTGAACGCCGTGTCGAATGCACTATCGTGGCATCTGGACGAGCACACGACCTATTTGTGGACCTTGCCGATGTTTCATTGCAATGGCTGGTGCTTTCCGTGGACCATGGCGTTGGTGGCCGGCACGAGTGTCTTTCTGCGCCATACGCGGGCCGAGCGGATTCTCGACGCCATCCGCACCGAGGTGGTCACGCATTTCTGTGGCGCATCCGTGGTGTTGAACATGATCAACAACGCCGCGCCGGAGCTGAAAGCGGGCATTCGTCACGGCGTCAAGGTCATGACCGGCGGCGCGCCGCCGCCCGCTGCGGTGATCGCCGGCATGGAACGCATGGGCTGGGACGTGACGCATGCCTATGGGCTGACCGAATCTTACGGGCCGGTCGTGCAATGCGTGTGGCGCGAGTCGTGGAATGCGCTCGATCTCGATGCGAAAGCGCGACTCAAGGCCCGCCAGGGGGTACGCGGCCCGATTCTCGACGCAATGATGGTGGCACACCCGGATACGCTGGAGCCCGTTCCACAGGATGGGCAGACGCTCGGCGAGGTCATTCTGCGCGGCAACAACGTGATGAAGGGCTACCTGAAGAATCCGAATGCCACGGTCGACGCATTTGCCGGCGGGTGGTTTCATACGGGCGATCTCGGGGTGTGGCATGCCGATGGCTACCTGGAAATCAAGGATCGCTCGAAGGACATCATCATCTCGGGAGGCGAAAACATTTCGTCGATCGAGATCGAGGACATGCTGTATTCCCATCCCGCTGTTCTGGAGGCGGCAATCGTCGCGCGTCCCGACGACAAGTGGGGCGAGACACCTTGCGCGTTCATCACGCTCAAGGACGATGCGGTCGTGACCGAAGCGGACATCATCGCGTTTTGCCGCGAGCGGCTCGCACATTTCAAGGTGCCGAAGACCATTGTCTTCACGCCACTGCCGAAGACATCGACCGGCAAGATCCAGAAATTCATCTTGCGGGAGCGCGCGCGCGAGCTGTGAAAGACGCGGCGGTGTAGCGCCAGCCGCCGCGCTTCGTTCAACGCGAAGAAGCGTCCTTCTGGTCCACTCGAAATTTGCCGGGACTTTGTCCCATGGTCTTCTTGAACATGGTGATGAACGAATTGGGGCCTTCATAGCCGAGTTCGAGCGCGACGGCGTGAACCGACGCTCCCGCCGACAATCGCTGAAGCGCAATGATGATATGCAGACGCTCGCGCCAGCGCCCGAACGTCATGCCGGTTTCGCTGCGCACCAACCGCGCGAGCGTACGTTCGCTCATCGCATACCGGCGCCCCCATTCCGCGATCGTGCTGCGGTCGGCGGGATTGTCGAGCAACGCCGAAGCGATCTGTTGGAGCCGCGGATTGTCGGAGATCGGAAGAAAGACGTCGTCGGGCGCGAGTTGCGCAAGCTGATCCAGCAACACCCTGGCGAGCCGACCCACCGGGCCGTCCTTCGGATAATCGGGTGGAAATCTGGCCAGAGTACGGATCAGCTCGCGGATGAGCGGCGTGATCGTGAAGCTGCGGCAGTCGGTGGGCAGGCCGGCTTCGTCTGGTGCAATGAAGATGACGTATAGCTTCGCGAAGTCGGAAGCATGATTGCTGTGAGGAACGCCGCCCGGAATCCACACCGCGCCGTTGGGCGGGACGATCCACCATCCGCTCGGCGATCGGCACATGACCGACCCGCTCAACGCGACGACCATCTGCCCCTTGCGATGAACGTGCATCGGCAGCTCATCCTCTTTTCCACTCGTCTCCAGCAGGACGGAAATGACCGGCAAATCGACGGAGTCCGGATCGAACGGTTGATAGTTGATCTTCACGTCGTCGGTCATGGCTGGCGACGCGGACATACGGATTTCAGGCGTTTCGGGTTCCACGGTTCACTCGCTTTCTGCGCGTGCGCGGCCTCGGTGAGTTCACGAGTCGCCGCCGTCAGCGCAACATTCGGTGGGCCATCTGAGTGACGCGATTTTAATCCGCCGAATCAACGATGGCGCCGGCAAATCAAAATTAAATTTGGCCCCGCTGCACCTACACTGACCCAATCAAAAATGACGAGGCATCAGGTATGAAAACCGACGAACTGATTTGCACACACATCGATGCGGACCTTGTGCAGCTGACGATAAACCGGCCGCCGGCGAACGCGCTGAGCGAACCGCTCATCACTGCATTGATTTCGATCTTCAGCGACTTCGCGCAACAAAGCGTGCCACCGGGCATCGTGCTCACCGGGGCGGGAGAGAAGTTCTTTTGTGCCGGCGGCGATATCAATGAAGTGGCGGACCATGAACTCGCGCTGTCGCGCATGGAAGCGTTCCACGCGTTCCTGGAGCAACTCGAGCAGTATCCGAGCCCGCTCGTGTGCGCGGTCAACGGCTACGCGGTGGGCGCGGGATTCGAAATGGTGCTGCATGCCGATTACGTCGTCGCGTCCGCTAATTCCCGGCTGGGATTTCCCGAGATCAATCACGGCTTGTTGCCCGCGGCAAAAGGCATGCGCCACGCAGCGACGCTGCTCGGTCAACGTGCCGCGCGTTCGCTGCTGTTTTCAGGTGAACTGATCACCGCCGGCGATGCGCTCGCGATGGGCGCGGTGGACGCGATATCCACGCGTGACGAAGTGCTGCGAGACGCGCTTGCGAAATGCCGCGAGCTTTGCAGCAAGGAGCGGCAACTCTTCGCCGCGATCAAGAGAACGCTGCGCGAGAGCGCACGGATGAACGATGCAGCGCTGCTGCAGATGACGCTCGACGACCTGCGTGGATATCTCGGCAACGCGAACACCGCGGACGCGAGATCCCGATTTCTGACCCGCAACAGGAAGGCCTGATCGTGAGCAATCTCCAACCACCGAAAACACTGCATCTCGCGCGGATGACGTATGAGGACGTGGCGGCCGCATTGGCCACGCAGTTTGATCGCGTGATCATTCCCTGCGGCGCAATCGAGCAGCACGGCCCCCATCTGCCGCTGAGCATGGATGCCGATCATGCTGACGCGCTCGCCGTCGAAATCGCCACGTTGCTGGGGCGAACCCTGATCGCACCGACGATCCAGGTGGGATGCTCGAAGCACCACATGGCCTTCCCGGGCACGATCTCGTTGCAGAAGCACACGTATGCCGCGCTCTGCCACGATTACTGTGTGAGCCTCGCGACGCACGGATTCAAGTGCATCTACCTATTCTCCGCTCATGTCGGCAACTTCAATGCCCTTCATGCGATGTTGCCGGGCTTGCGAGAGGCTGTCGGGCCGGACGTCCAGGTGCTTGCCTATACGGATCATCAGGCGTGGCTGCGCGAATGGCGACTGGCGGTCGAGGCAGCCGGCGGCGATCCGGAATCCGTGGGCGGACACGCGGACATCGCCGAAACCTCGCTCATGATCCATCTTCGCCCCGACAGCGTTCGACACGATCAACTCGTGGCAGGCCATGTGGGCGCCATGACGACCGAGCAATTGAACCGGATGTGGAAGGAGGGCGTGGCGTCGATCTCGCGAAACGGCGTGCTCGGCGATGCGCGAGGATCGTCACGCGAGATCGGCGAGACGTGCCTGCGTGCCACGGCCAGACTTCTGGCGTCGGCATTTGCGGCCGAATCGTCGACGTAGAAGGGCCGGCGCGCCGGCAGCATGATCTGCCGGTATCGACGCAGTAGCGGCAGGAAATGAATAAAAAATGCTGCGACATCTGCGGCAATATTTATTCACGGAAACAACGAGGATTCAAAGCTGAAGCGGCAGACGAATCGATAAGTATCCCTATCGACTGTCGATGAGGTGTTTCGAAATCGAGCGCAAGGACGATGTTCATGGTTTTACGGCGAGACACTGGCCGAACCTGGGCAACCGTTCGCGCGCGCCGTGAATTTGCAAACTACGACTATCAAGGAAAAGAAAATGCCATTGAAAATCGGCTTTTGGTCCGAGCAGGAGACGCAGGTCGGGCATAGCTACTCGAACAGGCTTCGTGAACTGGTTCGCGAAGTGCTTTTCGCGGAGCAAATGGGTTTCGACTTCGTTGCGTTGTCGGAGCAACACTTTGCGCTTGGCGGCGTGTCGAGCTCGGCGCCTGAAGTGGTCTTTGGTTATCTCGCGGCCGTCACGTCGCGAATCAAGCTTCGTCCCGCCGTGGCGTTGATGCCCAAGGCCATCAATCACGCACTGCGTACCGCGGAACGGCTGGCGGCAACCGACATCCTCTCGAACGGGCGGATGGAGATGTATTGCGGTCGCGCCAACACCACGATCGCCATGCGCGCGTTCAACGTATCGCCGGAGGAAACCCTGCCGCAGATGGAAGAGGGCATGGCGTTGCTGCGCAAAGCGATGCGTGAAGACGTGTTCACCTTCGAAGGAAAGTATTACCAGGTGCCGCCGCGGTCGCTCGTGCCGAAGCCTTTGCAAAAACCGTATCCCGTGCTCGGCGTTGCCGCGACCAGCGCGAACAGCCACGCGTGGGCCGGCTCGGAAGGCCTTGCGGTGATGAGCCATGCGATTTATCAGGGATGGGAAAAGCAGAAGGGGCTGCTCGACACCTACTGGAACAGCTGGAAGCGCGACGAGACCGGGCCATTGCACAAGCCGCGCGCCGGCATGCCGCTGTTCATCGGCATCGGCAAGACCGACCAGGAAGCGAAGGACATTTACGCCGGCGCGATCATGAACTATGCGCGCATCTCGACCGATGCGTATCCGCGGCTCGCGAAACTCGCGGACAACTACGCATACATGGCCGAAAGCGTGCCCGCGATGCAACGCGCCGCGGAAGATTGGGACTACCTGCTGAACGAGTCCGCGACCACGGTGTGCGGAAGCCCCGATACCGTCATTCGTCAGCTGGAGCAATACGAGAAGCTCGGAATCGACGAGGTGCTGCTGCATATCGACTCGGTACCGCACGAGCAAATCATGTCGGCGATCGACATGGTGGGCCGTTACGTGATTCCGCATTTCAACGATCGGAACAATATCGTGCGCCCGACCGACGAGTTGCTCGAGAAGATTCGCGCCATGCGCCCGCAGGCCGCCAACCCGCAGCAAAGCCAAGGATGAACCTACGTATGAATACGTCTTCGCGCTATCAGTATCTGAATGTCGAACAACGGTCGTCCGGCGTCGCGATTGTCACGATGAATCGCCCGGAAATCCTGAACGCCATCAATTGGGACATGCACGACGAGCTGGAACAGGTATTCGTCGATCTGGATCACGACAAATCGGTCAAGGCGATCGTTTTGACCGGCGCCGGCCGCGGTTTCTGCTCGGGCGGCGACCAGAAGTCGATCGACAACGGCACTATCCCGTCGGCGACGCGTGGTGGCCGTCACCTCGTGAGAAACATGCTCGAGGTCGAGGTGCCGATCGTGGCGGCGGTCAATGGCGTGGCCGTGGGTCTGGGCGCCACGCTCGCGCTGTTCTGCGACATGATTTATGCGAGCCCGACCGCACGGTTCGCCGATACGCACGTCAATGCGGGTGTCGTCGCGGGCGACGGCGGTGCGGTGATCTGGCCGCTGCTTCTCGGGCCGGTCCGCGCTCGGCACTATCTGATGACGGGCGACTTCGTCAGCGCGGAAGAAGCGCTGGCGATGGGGATGATCAACAGGATCGTCGAAAGCGACAAACTGCTGGAGGCGACGATCGATTACGCGGAACTGCTCGCGAGCGGCCCGCGCGATGCGATCGTCTGGACGAAATACTGCGTCAACAAGATCGTCAAGCAGAATGCCCACCTGCTGCTCGATACGTCGATCGCGCTGGAAACGCTGACTTTCAACTCGCCCGAGCGCCGCGAAGCGGTGGCTTCGTTCGCCGAACGGCGCAAGCGCTTTGGAGACCACTGAAAATGAGCGCGGCACCGTGGACTTCCGGCAGTCAATTCGCCACCACCACCATTCCGGCGTTGCTGATCGAGCGGGTGAAGAACGACGCCGACACAAACGCGTTCTTCCAGAAGCGTGCCGGCGAGTGGATACCCACCACCTGGAAAGGCTATGCGAACGCAGTCTGTTCGGTGTCCGCGGCACTCCGGGAGGCCGGTGTGGCACGCGGCGAACGGGTTGCGATCATGGGCGACGTATCCTGCGAGTGGGTCATCGCCGATATGGCGACGATCTGCTCGGGGGCGGTGACGGTAGGCATCTATTTCACCGCATCGGTCGAAGAGGTCCGCTACTACCTGGAGGATTCAGGAGCGAGACTCGCTTTTGCCGGAAGTGCCGAACAGCTTCGGATCGTGGAAGCGGCCGATACGTCGCGCAGGCTCGTCAAAATCGTGGTGCTCGATCCGGGCTGGAAGCGCACGCCCGGTGAAATCGCCACCAATGTCGTTTCGCTCGCCGAGTTCGCGTCGGATTTTGCCGGCGACGAAGTCGCCTATCTGCTCGAGCAGTCGCAGCCTGCGAAGTCGACGGACCTGGTGAGCCTCGGTTACACGTCGGGAACCACGGGGGCGCCCAAAGGTGCGATGCTCACGCATCTGTCGATGCTGGCGGGTGCGTTCACGTGGCCCACCTTCTGTCCGACGATACTGTCCGAACCGCAGCGCATGGTGGTCCATCTGCCGCTGTCGCACACGGTCGCGCGCCTTCAGGGGACGACGCTGCCGTTGATCGCGAAGACGGTACCTTACTTCGTCGACGTGTCGGCCGATTTCGCGAAGTGCATTCAGGAAGTCAGGCCGACGTCCTACATGGCGCCGCCGCGCTTCTATCAGAAGTTCGCGACCCAGCTCATCAACCACGTGAACGGCAGCAGTGAAGTCGAGCAGAGAAACTACCAGCTCGCACTTGGCATCGCTCGGGAAGTACTCGCCGATCGACTGGACGCAGGCACGAGCGACCCGTTCAAGGAACAGCTCTACGCCACCTGCCGCGAGCTCGTTTTCAAGCCGTTGCTGGCCAGAATCGGTTTCGACGATTTGCGCTATCCGTATACGGCGTCCGCGCCGGTGCCGCCCGAGGTCGTCACGCTGTTCCAGTTGTGGGGCGTCAACCTGAAAGAGAATTACGGGCAAACGGAGATGGTCGGCGGAAATCTCGCGCAGGTCACTGACTGGTCGAGGCCCGGCAACTCCGGCGTGCCGATCGACGACCCCGCATGGGAAACACGCGTGTTGCCGGACGGCGAAATGATCGTGCGCGGGCCGGGACTGTTCATCGGCTACTGGAACAAGGAAGCCGAAACGAATGCCGCGTTGCGGGACGGCTGGCTGTATACCGGCGACATCGTCGACGTCGGTGCCGACGGTTCGTACAAGCTGATCGATCGAAAGAAGGAGCTCATCAACACCGCCGCCGGCAAAACGATCAGCCCGGTGCAGATCGAAAACGAACTTCGCCAGAGCCCGTACATCACGGAGGCACTGGTGATTGGCGAAGGGCGCAAGTATCTGACCGCGTTGATCGAAGTCGACGGCACGCTCACGATGGACTGGGCCAGGACGCGCGACCCTTCGATCACGCGCTACGCTGATCTGGCCACGTCGCCGATCGTGATCGACCTGATCCGCGAAGAAGTGGAAAAGGCCAACGCGAGGTTGGCGCGGGCAGAGCAGATCAAGGCGTTCAGGCTATTCCCCGAGGAGCTCACACCGGAAAACGGCGTGATGACCGCAACGCGCAAGAAACGCCGCAAGCCGCTGATGGCGCGTTACGAGCACATCATTGCCGGCCTTTACGACGATGCCGAAGAAGAGTTGATCAAAGAGCAGCTTGTCGGTGCGGGGCCCGCAGCTTCCGTTCACCCGCAATAACACGCGCCGGCAGCGCAACTGGCAGCGAGAACCCATTGACGGTGCGGCGCGGGCCATGACCGGTGCAACGCCACGGGCACTTCACCACGCTGCTTCGTGGAAGTACCTGTGGCGCTCCGCCATGAAGCCGCACCGCCATTCCGTCAACCGAGAGAGGTACCGCCGTGATAGCACTTTCCCCAGACCGCACGACCTTCCGCGAGGCCATGGCCCGTATCGGAGCCGCGGTAAATATCATCACCACCACGACACCGTCCGGCGATGTCGGCATGACGGTGTCCGCCGTGTGCTCCGTGACCGACGACCCGGCGACGGTGCTCGTTTGCATAGGCCGGTCGAGCCGCCAGTATGGCCACTTCAGCACGGCGGGCATCATCTGTATCAACGTGCTGTCCCACGAGCATGAGGAGCTTGCACCGATCTTCGCGGGCAAGGGCGATGTGCCGATGAGCGAGCGCTTCACGTATGGCGAGTGGCTCCGTCTCGTCACCGGCGCGCCGGTGCTGGCAACCGCGGCTGCGAGTCTCGACTGCACGGTGGAGCGCAGCATCGACGTCGGTACACATACGGTTTTCTTCTGCGCGGTACAGGCGGTGCATCTTGGTTCGGCGTGCTCGGGCCTCGTGTATCACGGGCGCGCTTATCATCGGCTGCCGCAGCAGCATGCGTGATGCGCGGCGCCGGATGCGTTGCCGGTATCCGGATACGAGCGCGGTCTGAGGGGATCATCGGCAAGCCGCTCGAAGCGCCGTATCGATCTGGCCGATCCGACCGCGGGATCACGCTTAAGTGCGACAAGCTTTGGAGGCTGATTGCCGGCGGGATCATGGAGAAGCTCCGGCGGAAAGGGGCCGCCTGCGCACGACGGGAGTCAGAACGAGCACAGGAGGGTAGCAATCAAAGGCGTATGTATCAAAAATAGTTATCGTTTGATAGAAAATCGTCAATCGACATTATCGCTGCCCACTCTCATGCTTCCTCCGAAGCAGGCGCCACGCCTGATCCGTGCAAAACCATAATCGTCGCCATCGGGCATTGGCCCGACCCGCGACACGCATTCGGAGACAGCTCACATGCGTTCCAGCCGGGGTGCCACGCCAACCTGCAATGCCGCAATCCGCAAGTGCCTCGTGCGCTTGTTGCCGTTCCTCGTGCTCATGTATGTGATCGCGTTCATCGATCGCGCCAACGTCGGCTTCGCCAAGGCGACCCTGCAGGCGGACACGGGTTTGTCGAACGCCGCATTCGCATTCGGTGCCGGCATCTTCTTCATCAGCTACGCGGTATTCGAGGTGCCGAGCAACCTCGCGCTGCACCGCTTCGGCGCGAGGCTTTGGATGTCTCGCATCATGGTGACCTGGGGGCTCGTGTCGGCGTCGATGGCGTTCACGCACGACGCCACCACGTTCTTCGCGCTGCGCGTGCTGCTCGGTGCAGCCGAGGCCGGCTTCTTTCCGGGCGTCATCCTCTATCTCACCTACTGGTTTCCCAGGCACGTGCGCTCGCAGGCAATGGGCATCTTTTACTTCGGCCTGCCGCTGGCACTGGTGCTGGGTGGCCCGCTGTCGGGGTTGCTGCTCGGGCTGCAGGCCCCGTTTGGCCTCAAACCGTGGTAGTGGATGTTCGTGGTCGAAGGGTTGCTCGCGTCGATCGTTGGCGTGGTTGCGTTCTTCTATCTGAGCGACGCTCCCGCGAAAGCCAAATGGCTCACCGACGCCGAGCGCCGCGCGCTGATCGATGCGTTGTCGCAGGAAGATGTCGCCAAGCTCGCCCACGGCCCGGCGAGCTTGCGCGACCTGTTGCGCAGCCCGTGGCTCGCGATGTTTTGTGTCGTGTACTTCACGGTCCAGATGAGCGTGTACGGCGTGGTCTTCTATTTGCCGACTCGCATTGCCGAACTTCACGGCGGCAAGGTCGATCTGACCGTAGGCCTGATCACCGCGATCCCGTGGCTGTGCGCACTGGCCGTGACCTGGTGGATCACGCGCTTCGCGGACCGTACCGGCTCGCATCGCGGGCTGGCCGCACTCATGCTCGTTTGCGCCGGCTGCGGCATCGCGGCGTCGGCGCTCTCTTCGAGCCTGGTTCCGGTGATCATCGCGTTCTGTTTCGCGGCCAGCGGCTTTGTTTCCGCGCAGCCGCTGTACTGGACGCTGCCGACCAACTACCTGGGCGGTGTCGCCGCGGCCGGTGGCATCGCACTGATCAATTCACTCGGTAATGTCGGCGGCTTCGTCGCGCCGAATCTGAAGAACTGGGCCGAGCAGACATTCTCCGACCCGCGCGCCGGCATGCTGAGTCTCGCCTGTATCGCGTTCGTTGGCGCCGCGATGCTCGCCCTGATGCGGCGCGCGTCGCACGTGCAGCCGCACGTGCAATCGGCTACCACGTGAACGCGGTGCGAGCTCGCGGCGTGGCAGTGCGGTGCTGTCTGTCGCTCGCTCGTCGTAGAACAAAAAAGTTGTCGCCGTTCCGCGGGGGGAGCGGCACCGCGACGTGCATATTCCGGCTCGTCACGATCCGGCGCGCGATGGACCCTGCCCAGCCGCGCCAGTCGTTCTAAAACGAGTACGTGAGCGATGCGAACAGGCTGCGCGGCGCGCCCGGCGTGACCCACAGGCTGTTGTACGAGCTGACGTACGTAGCGCGATTGAACAGGTTGTTCAGCACGACCGACGCACGCAGGTGCTTGTTGACCTGAAGGTAGCCGTTGAGCTGGACGGTCGCGTAGGCCGGCAGCTCGAAGCCGTCCTGCGTGTTCGCCGTGTTGCCGGCGCGGCGCCCGACGTAGATCACACCGGCGCCGGCGCCGGCCTTGTCCGCGAACGGCAGGGTGGTCTCGTACATCAGCAGCGCGCTGCCGCTCAGCCGCGGTACGTTGACGAGACGCGCACCGGGCGTCAGCACGGAATCGCGCGTGACCTCCGCGTCGACGTACGCGAAGTTCGCGATGCCGCGCAAGCCGTGACCGAGGTCGCCGCTCCATTCGAATTCGACGCCGCGGCTGCGTACTTCGCCGGCGGCGCGCGAGAAGCCGGCATTCGCCGGATCGGCGGTGAGCACGTTGCGCTTGGTCACGTAGAACGCCGAGACGGTCGTGAGCGAGCGCGCGCCGGCCCATTTCGCACCGGCTTCGTAGCCGTGACCCTTCTCGGGATCGAACGCGCGGCCGTCGATGTCGGCGCCGTTGTTCGGCCGGAACGAATACGCGGTGTTCGCATACAGCGACAACGCGGGGCTCATTTCATACACGACGCCGATGCGCGGGCTCAGCGCGGTCTGCAACTGGCTGGTGGTCACGCTCTTCAGGCGGTTGTCGATCGACTGGTGGAAGCGATCCCAGCGCAGCCCGGCCAGGATCTTCCAGTGCGGCCCGAACGCGAGCGTGTCCTGCGCGTAGACGCCTTGTCCGTTGTCGCGTTCGAGCAGATCGGTCGCGGTGCGCGGCGTCGGCGCGGGCTGGCCGTAGACCGGATCGAAGATGTCGATCGCATACGGCGCGGCGGCGCTCGGCGTGGAGCGCGCGACGAACTGATCGTAGTTGAAGCGATACGCATCGACGCCCATCACGAGCGTATGGCCGATGCCGCCCGTGCGAAACGTGCCGGTCGTCTCGACGCGGCCTTGCAGGTCGTTCGAATGAAACGCGACTTGCCGGTAGCGGCGCCACAGCGTGCGGCCGTCCGGCTGCAACGCGAAGGCTTCGGACGAGCGCCCCGACAGGTCGGTGTCGCGCTGTGCGACGCCGGCGTTGATCGACCAGCTCGAATCGATGCGATGCTCGAGCGTGAACTGGTGGCCCGTGTTGCGCACGTCGTAGTCGCCGTCGCGCGGCTCGCCGACAAAGCGCGACGCCGGAATCACGCCGAGCTGCCCGTTGACCGCCAGCACGCCGCGATCGAGCGGCGCGCGCTGACGCGCGCTCTCGAACTCGTAGTGAAGCGTGGTGTCCGCGCCGATGTCCCACGTGAACGACGGCGCGAACAGGTAGCGCTTGCTCGACACGGTATCGCGGAAGCTGCCGTTGTTCTCGTTCATCGCGACGAAGCGGTACGCCAGCGATTTCGTGACGGGGCCGGTCGAATCGAGGGTCTGGCGCAACGCGCCGTAGCTGCCGGCCGATACGCTGACGGTGTTCGAGCGTGCGAACTGCGGCTGCTTGGTCGTGTAGCTGATGATGCCGCCCGGGTCGCCGCGGCCGTACAGCGCGGACGCCGGCCCCTTGAGCACTTCCATCCGCTCGAGGTTGGCGGTGTCGCGCGGCACGCTCATCCCGCGATTCCACGAGAAGCCGTTGACGAGGTAGTCGGTGCCGGACGTGTTGCCGTCGCCGGCGAAGCCGCGCACCGCGTAGTTGTCCCACAGGCCGCCGAAGTTGTTCTGCCGCGACACGCCCGCGACCCAGTCGTAAAGGTCGTCGCCGCGTGTTGCGGCAATGGTCTGGACGAGTTTCGCATCGACGCTGCTGACCGCGAACGGAATCTCCATCACGTCCGAGTCGCTGCGCGTCGCGCTCGTCGATTCGCGCGTGCGAAACGGCGCAATCGCGCGTTGCGCGGACACCTCGATGGTGGGCAGCGACGTTTCCTGCGCGTCGGCAGCGCCCATGCCGGTCGTGCCGACGACGATGGCCACCGGTGCAGCCGCCCAGTTTTTCCTGCTCATACCCGTCCTTTGGTGTGGTTCGCGTTCGGGCACGGCGGACTGCTTCGCGCCGACGTATGTGATCCAAACAGTACATTTGCGCGGGAATTTAATGCAAATGAGACGTGTTTGCAATAGTAAGCTGAGCGCGTTGTATTTGAGTTGAAGTGCGGCTTGTGGAACGGGGGCGAGGGTGTTCAGGCCGCGGCGGTGCTGTCGATGCGCCGGCCGCGCGCGACGACTGCTCCCAGCCTGACCGGGGCGTATCGATCCAGCGCGGTGACAGCGCGCCGCTCACGCGGCGCGCGGCGCCGATCGCCTATGTCCGGTCGCGATTGCGTGCGCGTGTCGCGCCGGTGATCACGGCGATGCCGAGCAGAATGACGGCGACGATCTCGATGATGTGCTGCGACACGTGCAGCATCACCAGTCCCCACGCGACGCCGGCGATGAAAATGATCCAGCCGACCAGGTAGATAAGCAGCGTCATCGTTGTTCTCCTTGCGGTTCGGGTTAATCGTGCGGCCTGCGCGACACGGCGTGTCGCTTCCTCAGGCCGCGGCGTCGTGCGCGTCCACGTCGAGGCGTTCCATCAGGCGCTGCGCGTCGAACGGCGCGCGCGTTTTCACGTCGTTGTCGAAGTAACAGTACACGTCGCGCGTTCGCGCGTGCGGCGGCGCCAGATCCGGCGCGATCAGACGTGCGTCGGCAGGCTGTTCGCCGCGGCGCCACGACTCGATTTTGCGCGCCCAGTGCTCGAGCGATGCGTCCGAGTATTCGCCCGAATACTTCGTTTCGGTGCCGTGCAGCCGCATGTAGACGAAATCCGTGCTGAGGTCTTCGAACTGCGGCCACGGCTCGGTCGAATCCGATACGACGAGCGAGACTTTATGGCGGCGCAGCAGCTTTACGAACGCAGGATCGACGAAGCTTGCATGACGTACTTCGATCGCGTGCCGCAACGGGCGCTTGCGGTCAATCTCCAGATACGGCGTCTTGACCCGGCGGTCGTGCTGTTCCGCCAGTGCGACCGCGGCTTGCGTATCGTGCGGCAACAGGCTCAGGAATCGTTCCATGTGCTCGGGATCGAAGTGCAGCGACGCCGGAAATTGCCACAGGATCGGCCCGAGTTTGTCGTTGAGCGCGAGGAGCCCCTGGGCGAAGAAGTTCGCGCATGCGGCCGTTGCCGTTTCGTCGCGAAAGCGCAGCATGTGGGTCAGGTAGCGCGCGCCTTTCACGCTGAACGTGAAACCCGGCGGCGTGTCGTTGTACCAGCGCCGCCAGCTCGAGAGCGCTTGCAGGCTGTAATGCGTGCCGTTGATCTCGATCGTCTGCATCCGGCCGGATGCATAGCGCAATTCCGCGGCCTGCTTCAGGCCTTTCGGGTAGAAGGAGCCGCGCCAGCCGTCGTAGCGCCAGCCTGATATGCCGATGTGAATCGTGCCCGATTTTTCCGTCACGTCGATGCCCGGATGTCCGCTGAAGATCCGTCGCAGCGAGCAATGCGCGTGCCTGCTACCGGCGCGCGCATTGCTTCGGTCATCCGGTCATTCGATCTGAGCACGGTCGACGCGTTGCGCGACGCGCTATTGCATGCGAAATCGGTTGCGTTCTCGGAAGGCGCGAGCGGCACCTACATCGCCGGCACGCTGCTCGAGAAACTCGGCATCGCCGAGCAGATGAAATCGAAGAGCGTGCGCGTGCGCGGCAAGGAGCTGGTCGGCACCGCGCTCGCGCGTGGCGACGCCGAGCTCGGGCTGCAGCAGGTCAGCGAACTGATGGTCACGCCCGGCATTGATTTCGCGGAGCTGCTGCCGGCCGATGTGCAGCAGGTGAGCGTGATCTCGTCGGCGATCGCCGCGCAAGCGCGAGCGGCTGCAGCGTCGCGCGCGTTCGTCGCGTTCCTCAAGAGCGCACCGGCCGTTGCAGCCCTGCAACGCAGCGGCCTCGAGCCGCGTTGACACGGACTCGCACGGTGGCGCGGCGGGACGTTCGACGCGAACCGAAGCGATGAACGTCCCGCCGCGCAGCCCACGATTACGACGCCGACAATACGACCGACACGCCCGTCGCCGTATAAACCGGCGTCGCCTTGAACCCGTCGACCGTCACCGTCGAGAACTTCGCGGAAGCCGCCGCGCCGTCGATCAGCGCGATCGTGTCGCCGGCCTTCGGCGCATAGCCGTTCACGAACTTCACGTGCAGCGTGCCGCCCGCGACCGTGAGCGGGCCGCCCACGCGCAGCCGGCCGCCGCCGTTGCCGTCGATGTCGAGTTCGAGCGTCGTGTTGTCGAGCTGCGTGTAGCGGGTCGCGATCGTGACCGGCGCCGCGGCCGCGATCCTGACGCTGCCGCCCGAGCCGACATAGACGTCACCGGTGCCGAACGCGCTCGCCGATGCAGCGGCGAGCGTGCCGCCGCTCACCTGCGTGCCGCCGGTATAGCTGTTGTTGCCCGCGAGCGTCAGCGTGCCGCTGCCTTGCAACGTCAGCTTGCCGGCGCCGGCGATGTCGTTACGCCACAGATCCGCGGCATTGAGGCCGCCCTGCGACGCGTCCATCGACACGCTCACGTTGCCGTTGAACGCGCCGTAACCGTCGGCCGCCGCAAACAGGTTCAGCCGGCCCCAGCCCTCCGCATCGTCCATCACCGGATAGCCGGACTGCACTTCGGTGGTCTTCAGCACGACGCGCCGCTGATCCGCGCTCAGATACGGGAAGCGCGTCTGCAGCAGGATTTCCGCGCCCTTCGGCACCACGGGCGGCGCGTCGGTCGATTCGATCGTGCCGAAGCCGAACGTCATGCGGCGCAGGAACGCGGCCTTGTTCGCGGTGTAATCGGCGAACCGGTCGGTGGCCGTCGTGCCGGAGTGCGCGAATGCCGCGAACGTCGAGCTGGTCGTTCCCGTGAGCTGCTGCAGCGCCTGGTGCGCCTGACCGTACGCGGCCTGCGCGTCGCTCGCATACGCGCTCAGGTTCGCCGCGCTGATCGCGAGCGCAAGCATGCGGCCGCCGATCACGTCGAGCGGCGAATGCATGCCGGCGAGGATCCGGTTTTCGCCGAGTTCGAGGCCGCGGCTGACCATTTCCTGGAAGCGTTCCGGCACGAGCCACGCCATCGTCGTCGCGTCGCGCATCGCCTCGGACGTGTGGCCGCTGATGAAGCCGCCGTCGGTCGCGGGCGTCGTGCTTTCCGCCGGCACGAGCGTCGGCGCGACGACGACGCTCGTGCTCCAGCGGTACGGCCGCGCGTACTTGTAGAAACGCTTCGACGGTTCGGTCGACGCGTTGTTGCCCATTTCGTTGAGCAGGTCGACGACCTTGCCGAAGCTCGCGTTCGTGCTGCTGCCGACGCCGACGTTGTTGCCCGAATCGTTGTACAGCACCGTCGTCGCGTCGGCGGGCACGCTGGTGATGCTGGTCGTCTGCTGCGCCGCGGTGCGCCACGCGCTGGTGAGCGGGCCCATGCCGTCGGTCACGCTGTAGCCCTTGCCGCGCCGGTCGTCGAAGTAGGCGGCGTCGGCTTGCTGCTGCGTGCGTGCGGTCGTTGCGTTGACCACATATTGAACATTGGCGGTCAGCACCGTGTCGTTCAGGATCGTGCCGCAAGGCGTGCCGCTGCCGGGCAGGCCCGAGCAGGTCGACGGCGAGATCGCCGGAAACGCGCCGTTGGCGGGCGCGCTCACGCCGGCATCGACCAGCATCGTCGCCGGCTGCCACAGGTCGAGGAAGCGGCTCACCACGCGCACGGCGGCGTTGGTCGACAGCGTGGCATAGCGCGCGTCGCCGCGCTGGTTGGTCGCGATGTTGTCGACGAAGGCCGGCACGCTCGGCACGGGCGCGCTGTCGACGAAACCGGGGTCGGCCGGCGGTGCCGGCATGGCCGTGCTGGTCGCGGGGGGCGACGCGACGTCGTCGCCGCCGCCGCACGCGGCAAGAACGATCGCACTCGACAGCGCTGCGACGTGCAGCGGGAAACGGCTCCGTGACGCAAACATGCAAGACTCCATCCTGAGTGTCGAAGATGGCGGATTGTCGTGGTCGATCGTGACGCAGCCGTTAAGGATTTGTTTCGGGTCGAGGTCGATGCGCCCGAATGTTCACTATCTGGTGAATTCGTGATGCTGAACGTTTGCGGCCGGATCGATCCGGCCGTCGGCCGTTGTCCTGCAGCGGGCGGATGGGGGCCGGCGGTGTGTGCGTGGGTGTTGGAAAAAGACCGGAACCGGAACGGTCACGCCGGCTGGGCGAACGATTCCGCGTCGGCGCGGCACACGCGGTTTCTGCCCTGGCGCTTCGCCGCATAGAGCGCGAGGTCCGCCTGATGCGACAACGCATGCACGGACTTCGGATGCGCGCGGTGCCCGGTCGCGCAGCCGATACTGACCGTGAAAGCCGGAATCGTCGCGTCGAACCCGTCGAGCCGGTTGCTTTCCACGGCGTGGCGAATCGCTTCGGCGACCTGCGCGGCGCCGCCTTCGTCCGTATCGGGCAACACGGCGACGAATTCCTCGCCGCCGTAGCGCGCGGCGAGATCGCCGCGCCGTCGCGTATGCACGCGGATGCATTCGGCGAGAAAGCGCAGCGCGATGTCGCCTTGCGCATGGCCGTACCGGTCGTTGTACTGCTTGAAGTGATCGGCGTCGATGAACAGCACCGACAGGCTGCCGTCGCTGCCGCGCTGCAGCCGTTCCCATTCGTCGACGAGCGCGGCATCGAGCGCGCGACGGTTGTGCAGGCCCGTCAGCGGATCGGTGCGCGTCAGGTCCGTGAGCAGCGTCTGCTTGCGCAGGTTGTCCCGCAGCGCGAACGCGAGCAGCCACACCACCGCGCAGAACAGCGCGCCGATGATGCACGCCGACACGCCGACCGTCCACGACAGGCGCGTGATACCGGCCAGCACGTCGCGCTCGGCCGGCGCGACGACGGCGATCAGCGGCGTGCCCGGTACCCGCTGGTACGTGTACAGCCGCAGCGTTCCGTCGATGCTCGAGCGCGCCGCATAGAAACCCGATTCGCGGCTCGCCATCCGTTCGAACGACTTCGAGCGGCGCAGGCGGACCATCTGGTGAGCGCTCAACGGCGGGTTCCGCGCGAGGATCGTGCCGTCCGCGCGCAGGATCGCGCTGACGCCGTGCTGCCCGACGTTCAGGCGGGACAGCAGCCGATCGAAGTAGGCGAGGTCGACGGCGACCACCGCGATGCCGTCGAACGTGTGATCCGGCCGTTCGATGCGCCGCGACAGCGCGATCGATTCCGCGCCGCCGCGCGAACGCGCGCGGTACGCCTCGGATACGTACAGGCCGACGCTGTCCGAATCACGATGGACCTTGAAGTAGTCGCGATCGCTGAAATCCCAGTTGTGGGTCGAGCTGCAACACCCGTCGATCAGCCGCCCGTAGCGGTCCGTCACGCCCATTCCGGTCACGTATTGCGCGACCGTGCGCTCGAACAGCACGTCGTGACGCAGCCCGGCGTCCATGCGCGTGACGGCGGGGTTGCCGAGATCGGCGGCGAGCGCGACGAGCGCATTGTTGGACGTTTCGACGGTGCGCGAGATCTCGCTGACCAGGACGGCCGCGACATTGCGCGACGTCTCGTGCGCATGCTCGACGACTTCGCTTCGTGCGGCCCACAGCGTCGCCGCACTGATGCCGAGCGCCGCGAGCGACATCAGCGTGCCCAGCACGCCGACGATCAGGTGGTGGCGGCCGGCCCAGTCGGCAATTCTCTCGATCGAAGTGGATGCAGGCATTGCTCGCGCTCGTGCGGGGAGCCGGCTGCGACGGCAGCGGCGCTGGTCAAATCCGGGTTAACGGCACGGTTACCCGGAAATCGAGGCCGGCATGCGACGCGATGACTGCACGGAGGCCGCAAACGTGTGCGGCCGGGGCGCGCTGAACAACGAGCACGCAACGCGCACGCAACGGCGGCGGATGCGCCCGGCCGCGCGGGATCAGTCGAGCCCGCCCTGGCACAGATACTTGATCGACAGGTAATCGTCGAGGCCGTAGCGCGAGCCCTCACGGCCGTAGCCCGATTCCTTCACGCCGCCGAACGGCGCGGCTTCGCTCGCGAGCGCGCCTTCGTTGATGCCGACGATGCCCGTTTCGAGCCGCGCCGACACGCGCGCGATGCGCCGCACGTCCTGCGTGTAGAAATACGCGGCCAGCCCGAACGGCGTGTCGTTCGCGGCGTCGACGGCTTCGTCCTCGGTAGCGAACCGGAACAGCGCGGCGACCGGGCCGAAGGTTTCCTCGCAGGTCAGCTGCATGTCGGCGGTGGCGTCGGCGAGCACCGTCGGCGCGTAATAGTTCGGCCCGAGTTCAGTCAGGCGCTTGCCGCCCGTGAGCACGCGTGCGCCGCGCTCGATCGCGTCGCCGACGTGGCGTGCGATCTTGTCGACCGCGCGCGCGTTGATCATCGGGCCGATCTGCGCGGCCGGGTCGGTCGCCGGCGCGACCTTCAGCGCGGCGACGCGCGCGGCGAGCTTCGCGGCGAACGCGTCGTAGACGCCTGCCTGCACGTACACGCGATTCGGCGATACACAAGTCTGACCGCCGTTGCGGAACTTGGCGGCCATCAGCCCGTCGACCGCGGCGTCGAGCTCGGCATCGTCGAACACGATGAACGGCGCATTGCCGCCGAGCTCCAGCGACAGCTTCTTCAGCGTCGTCGCCGATTCGCGCGCGAGCAGCTTGCCGACGGCCGTCGATCCGGTGAACGTGATCTTGCGCACGCGACCGTCGGCGAGCCAGTCGGCCACCGCGTCGATACCGCGTTCGCGCGACGCGGCGATCAGGTTCAGCACGCCGGGCGGCACGCCGGCTTCCTGCGCGAGGAAGGCCAGCGCGAGCGCGGTGAGCGGCGTGTCCTCCGCCGGTTTCGCGACGACCGTGCAGCCGGCGGCGAGCGCGGGTGCGATCTTGCGCGCGATCATCGCGAGCGGGAAATTCCACGGCGTGACCGCGGCGACGATGCCGATCGGCTCCTTGACCGCACTCAGCCGCTTGCCGCGCTGCTGCTGCGGAATCAGGTCGCCGTAGGTGCGCGTCGCTTCCTCGGCGAACCACAGCACGTACGACGCACCGTAGGCGACTTCGCCGCGCGCTTCGGCGAGCGGCTTGCCCTGTTCGCGCGACATCAGCGTCGCGAGATTGTCGGTGTGCGCGACGATCGCCGCATGCCAGGCGCGCAGGATCGCGGCCCGTTCGCGAGCGGGCGTCGCGCGCCACGCGGGCAGCGCGCGTGCCGCTGCGTCGGTCGCGGCCCGCGCGTCGGCGGCGCCGCTGTCGGGTGCGTGGGCAACGATCTCGAGCGTCGCCGGATCGGTGACGTCGAAGCGGCGGCCGTCGAGCGCATCGCGCCAGGTGCCGTCGATCAGGTTGGCGGTGCGAACGAGTTCGGTTCGGGACAGCGTAAGCGGCATGACAGGTCCTTGGATGGGGCGATTCGGTGGACGACGGCGGCGGCGCGGGCGCGCGACTACCCCGCGCGGACGGCGGGCCGCCGCGTTCGTGGATGCCGCGCGCTGTCCGTCAGTGACGTTCGCCGAACAGCGATTCGAGCGGGTAGTGCCGTTTGACGAACGGCGACTTGATGATCACGTAACTGAAGTACTTCTCGATGCCGATGTTCTGCTCGAGCAGCCCTTCGACGATGGTCTGGTAATGGCTCACGCTGCGCGTGATGAACTTCAGCAGATAGTCGTAGCCGCCGCTCGCGAGGTGGCATTCGACGATCTCGTCGACGTTGCGGATCGCCGCGACGAAACGGTCGAAGTCCTCGCGCCGGTGGTCGGCCAGCGTGACCTCGGTAAATACGACCTGCACGTCGCCGAGTTTCTCGAGCTGGATGTGCGCGCCGTAGCCGCCGATGTAGCCGGCCTTCTCGAGCCGCTTCACGCGGATCAGGCAAGGACTGGGCGACAGCCCGACCGCATCGGCCAGTTCGACGTTGGTCATGCGGCCGCGCTTTTGCAACTGGGAGAGGATGCGCAGGTCGATGCGATCCAGCTTGCTGTCCGTCATGTTCACGTGAGAGGGAAAAAATGGAATGTCCGGTTACTTTAGAGTCGAACGATGGCCGCCACAAGCCCGGCTTTCCCTTGGCCGGTCAGGCCGGCTGCGCGTGCGCGGCGTCGAGCGCGCGCTGCACGCCCGCGTCGGCCAGCACGTCGTCGAGCGTCTTGCGCACGCGTTCGAACATCAGGTCGAACTCGCCCGCGCTGAAGCTCAGCGCCGGCGCGAAACCGAGCACGCCGTCGCCGAATGCGCGAAACACCACGCCGTTCGCGTACGCGGCCGCCGCGATCTTGTCGGGCACGTTCAGCGCCGCGTCGAAGCGCGTCTTGCGCGCCTTGTCGGACACGAGCTCGAGCGCGCCGAGCAGGCCGACCGAACGGGCGTCGCCGACGAGCGGATGCGCGCGCAGCGCATCGAGCCCCGCGGCGAAACGCGGTGCCATCGCCTGGCCGTTCGCGAGCAGCCCGCCTTCGTGATAGAGCTTCAGCACCTCGAGGCCGATCGCCGCGCTGACCGGGTGCGCGGAATACGTATACCCATGACCGACCGGTGCCGACTCCGCACGACTGCCCGCGATCCCTTCGTAGATTTCATCGGACATCAGCACCGCGCCCATCGGCGCGTAGCCGGCGGTCAGCCCCTTCGCGACGGTCATCAGGTCCGGATCGACCTGCTCGGTCTCGCACGCGAACAGCGGGCCCGTGCGGCCGAAGCCGGTGATCACCTCGTCGGCGACGAACAGGATGCCCAGGCGCCGACACGCGTCGCGCATCGCCTTCAGCCAGCCGGCCGGCGGCACGATCACGCCGCCCGAACCCTGCACGGGCTCGCAGAAGAAGGCCGCGACGTTGTCCGCGCCGAGCTCGGCGACTTTCGCCTCGAGCGCGGCGACCGACGCGGCGATCAGCGCCTGCGGATCGTCGCCGAGCGGGTGGCGATACGGGTAGGGCGACGGGATGTGATGCTGGTCCGCGCGCGGCAGGTCGAAGTGACGGTGGAACGCGGGCAGCGCGGTGAGGCCGGCGCCGATCGACGACGAGCCGTGATAGCCGCGCTCGAGCGCGATCATCTGCTTTTTCGACGGGCGGCCGGTCGAGTTGAAATAATGCGTGATGAAACGCACCGCGGAGTCGACCGCATCCGAGCCGCCGAGCGTGAAGTACACGCGGTTCAGCGACGGCGGCGCCAGCGCCGCGAGCCGTTCGGCCAGTTCGATCGCGGGTTGCGAGCCGAAATGGAAATAGCCGGTCGCGTAGGGCAGCTTCGCCATCTGCTCGGCGGCGGCCTGCACGATGCTGTCGCGGCCATAGCCGACGTTCACGCACCACAGGCCCGAGAACGCATCGAGCAGCGTATGGCCGTCGCCATCGCGCAGGAACACGCCGTCCGCGGATTCGAGCACGGTGACGCCGCGCGCCTCGTGCGCACGATAGTTGACGACAGGGTGGATCAGGTGTTGACGATCGGCTTCGATCAGCGCGGCTTGGTTCATGGCAGGGCGGGACTCTCGTCGGGTGTCAGCATGAGTTCATCCTACCGGGCGAGAATTCCGCACGCGTCTTCAATTTGCCGCGCGAAACGTATGGAAACGGCGTTTGCACGGGGCGCTTCGGCATTTTCTGCTGCGCGCCCCGCCGGGCCGGGCGCGCGCGTCGGCGCGTCAGTACCCGCGTGCGCGATCGACGACGCCGATCATCGGCTGGCCCGCGCGATGGCGCGCGAGGTTCGCGAGCACGGCGTCGACCGCGGTGTCGGGGCGCGTCGCGCTCGCAATGTGCGGCGTGATGCGAATGCGCGGATGCGTCCAGAACGGGTGGCCGGCCGGCAACGGCTCCGGGTCCGTCACGTCGAGGATCGCGCTGTCGAGGCGGCCGCTGTCGAGCGCGGCGAGCAGCGCGGCCGCATCGAGCTGCGGGCCGCGCCCGACCTGCACGAGCGACGCGCCGGCCGGCAGCGCGTCGAACACGCGCGCGCCGAGCAGGCCGCGCGTGCCGTCGGTGAGCGGCAGCAGGCAGATCAGGAGGTCGGTGCGGGCCAGGAACGCATCGAGCGCCGCGTCGCCCGCGTAGCAGTCGATGCCGTCGAGCGTGCGCGGCGTGCGGCTCCAGCCGGCGCACGGGAAACCGAAGCGCCGCAGCGTGTCGAGCACGGCCTGGCCGAGCGTGCCGAGGCCGAGCACGCCGATGCGCCGCGACGCGGCCGCGCGCACCGGCTTCTCGCGCCACACCTGCTCGCGCTGCTGCGCCGCATAGTCGAACAGGTCGCGATGGATCGTCAGCACGGCCTGCGTCACGTATTCGACCATCCCTTCGACGATGCCCGGCTCGATCATCCGCACGACCGGAATGTGCGCGGGCACGCGCGACAGGTCGAACTGATCGATGCCGGCGCCGACCGAAAACACGATCTCGAGATTCGGCAGCAGCGCGACCGGGTCGTCGGGCGGCTGCCATGCGGCGAGATAGCGGACGGCTTCAGGGTCGCCGAGGTCCGGCCAGATCCGGAACGGGAGGTCGGGCGCCTGTTGCGCGAAGCGCTGCGCCCATTGCGCGCCGCGCACCGGGTCGGCCTTGTAGAGAAAGCTCATCGTGCGTCCCGTTCAGCCGAGCGCCTGGTTCACGATCGCGAACGCGCGCAGTGCCGGGTCGCGCTCGGGCGTCGTGCCGCGCGCCATCGCGACGACGGTATCGACGCGCGGTAGCCCGAGCCCCTGCAGCCAGTCGGACAGCCCGCTATCGCCCGGCACGTCCAGCCGCACGAACATGCCTTCGTGCAGTGCGAGCCAGTGGCTGATCAGCGCTTGCGCGCGCAGCGCATCGGGCGCGACCACCGGGCCGATCACGTGGCCGCGGCCGAACCGGCGGAACAGGGCGAAACCGAGCAGTTCGCCGTCGCGGTCGAGCGCGATCCCGTTCGCGACGTCGAGCAGCGCATCGATGACCGCGCCGCGCGCGTAGCCTGCCGCGCGCGACGCGAGCGCCGCGAGACGCGGCCCGTCGTTCGTGCCGAGCGGGCGCAGGCGCTCGCCGGGCGGCAGCGAGATCAGCGGCGGCTGGAACGCGGCGCCCTGGTGCTGGTCGATCGTGCCGATCGCTTCGAAGCCGAACTTCACGTAGAGCGGCTCGCCGGACGGCGTCGCATGCAGGAAGATCGTGCGCGCGCCGAGACTGTCGACGACGCGCGCGAGCAGTTCGCGGCCGATGCCGCGGCCCTGGCGCTCGGGCGACACGATCACCATGCCGAGCGATGCGTGCGCGTCGTCGAAGCGCCAGCCGAGCGCGGTGCCGACGACGCCGGTTTCGTCCTCGGCGACGAAGCCGCTGCCGAGCTGGTAGGCGAAGCGCCAGTCGTCGAGCCGGTGCGGCCACTTGACCGCCTCCGACAGACGATGTGCGGCGGGCAGGTCGGTTTCGGCGAACGTGCGATAGGTAAGCGTGCTGGAAGGATTGAGGTCGGACACGCCGGACTCCGGATGGGTGGGAATGACGTATCGACTCTGCCAGCGCCGGTGCGGCGCGGATAGGACGATTCGCCTGTTTTCGGGCGGTGACGGGCGCGCCCGCGAGATCGACGCAAACCCGTTTGATCGACGCGGACGAACGCGCTGGTCGTGCCGGCGCGGCCGGTCGATCCGACGATTCGTGCTGTGGGAATGCAGCTACGATGAATGCACGGCGGCGGTTCCGCCTGCCAAGGGGCCGCACCGGCAGGCGAGCCCGCCGCGGTGGCGCGGCGCCCATCGGCCGGCTCCGCTGCGCCCCGCCCGATCGCGCCGCAGATCGTGCTGCATGTGCCGGGCAACACGCGGCGATTCTGCGTTTTGAGCGGCGCCGAACGATGCGCGAACGACTTTTTGCCCTGATTCAATTTCGTCAAACCCAGCCCATCCCCGGCCCTGCCGGGGCTTCACACCGACAGGACCTGACCATGATCCAGTTTGAACCGAAGTACATCACCTTCGACTGCTACGGCACGCTGACCCATTTCCGGATGGCCGAGACGGCGCGCGAAATCTATGCGGATCGGTTGTCGCCGGCCACGATGGAGGCCTTCGTGCGTGCGTTCGCCGCCTATCGGCTCGACGAGGTGCTCGGCGCGTGGAAGCCGTACCGCGACGTCGTCGTCAACGCGGTCCGCCGCACGTGCGCACGGGTCGGCGTGACGTTCGACGAAGCCGAGGCCGAGCTTTTCTATCATGCGGTGCCGACGTGGGGCCCGCACCCGGACGTGCCGGCCGGGCTGTCGCGGCTGGCGTCGAAGTACAAGCTGGTGATCCTGTCGAACGCGATGGACGAGCAGATCATGAGCAACGTCGACAAGCTCGGCGCGCCGTTCCATGCGGTGTTCACCGCGCAGCAGGCGCAATCGTACAAGCCGCGCATGCAGGGCTTCGAATACATGTTCGACAAGCTCGGCTGCAAGCCGGAGGACGTGCTGCACGTGTCGTCGAGCCTGCGCTACGACCTGATGACGGCCGAGGATCTCGGGATCAAGCACAAGGCGTTCGTGAACCGCGGCCACGAGCCGGGCACGCCGTTCTACAACTATTACGAAGTGTCGGACATCGGCCAACTGGCGACGCAGCTCGGGCTGTAAGCCGGCTGCGCCGGCCGATTCATCGAGCGCCGGGACGCGGCCGCGATGCCGTCGCGTCCCGTCGCGTTCGATCAGCGCACGAAACGAGGGTAATTACCGATATTGAGCGGTTCAAGGGGCGGCGTCGCGGGCCGATATATGTACCGAACGGTTAATATTTCGAGGCTCCCGCATGAAGTTGTCCACCAAACTGCTGATGCTCGTCGCCGCGGCGCTGCTCGGCGTCGTCCTGCTCGCCGCGTTGTCGCTGCACACGCTGCGCGACGCGCTGATCGACAGCCGGCGCGACGAGATCGTCATTCTGCTGACCAAGGCCGAGCATCTGGTCGATTCGTATCGCGCGATGCAGACCAACGGCACGCTCACGCAGGAGCAGGCGCAGCAGCAGGCCAAGGCCGCGCTGGCGGCGCTCAATGCGAATTCGAGGAGCTACTTCTGGGTCACGACGTCCGACGGCGTCAACCTCGTCCACCCGAACGCGCAGTTCATCGGCACGCGCGCGAAAGGCAACCGCACGACCAGCGGCCTGACCGACAGCGAGGCGTACCGCGCGGGGATGGCGCAGTCGCATTTCGCGCTCGTCGACGTGCTGATCAAGCGCAGCCCCGACGCGGACCTGGAGCCGAAGCTGCAGGGCGTGGTCGCGATTCCGGACTGGAACTGGTGGATCGGCACGGGATTTTTCTACGACGACATCAACGCGGCGTTTGCGCGGCTCGCGACGGTGCTGGGCGCCATCACGCTCGTCATCGCCGCGGCGCTCGCGGCCATCGCATGGGGCGTGCTGCGCAGCGTCAGGCGCACGCTGGGCGGCGAGCCCGCGCATGCGACGCAGATCGCCGCCCGCATCGCCGCCGGCGAACTGGACGTGCAGTTCGATACGGCGCACGCCGCGCCGGGCAGCCTGCTCGTCGCGCTGGGCGACATGAAGGCGCGGCTGACCGACACCATCGCCGAAATCCAGACCACGACCCACTCGATCGCCACCGGCACCGGCGAGATCGCCCAAGGCAACCTGGATCTGTCGCAGCGCACGGAGCAGCAGGCCGCGTCGCTGCAGGAAACGGCCGCGAGCATGGAGCAGATGACGTCCACGGTCAAACAGAACGCGGACAACGCACGCCAGGCGAATGCGCTCGTGGCCCAGGCGAAGGATGCGACCGAGCTTGGCGGCGCCGCCGTGCAGGCGGTCGTCGAAACGATGCGGCAGATTTCGGACGGGTCGGTGCGGATCGCCGACATTACCGTCGTCATCGAAAGCATCGCGTTCCAGACCAACATTCTCGCGCTCAACGCCGCGGTGGAAGCCGCGCGGGCCGGCGAGGAGGGGCGCGGGTTCGCCGTCGTCGCGTCGGAAGTCCGCTCGCTCGCGCAACGCAGCGCCGCAGCCGCGAAGGACATCAAGGGATTGATCGACGCGTCGGTCGAGCGCGCCGGCAGCGGCAGCCGGCTCGTCGAGACGGCCGGCGCGCGCATGACGGAGATCGTCCGGTCGATCGACCGGGTGGCCGACATCATGGGCGAGATTTCGGCGGCATCGGCCGAGCAAAGCACCGGCATCGAACAGATCGGGCTGGCGGTCGCGCAAATGGACGAAGTCACCCAGCAGAATGCCGCGCTCGTCGAGCAGGCGGCTGCGGCCGCTGCGTCGCTGGACGAGCAGGCGGCGCGCCTGCGGGCCGCCGTGTCGGTATTCCGGCTCGCTGCGTGACGGCTTCGTGCCGTCCGCTCGCGGCCGGCGTGTCACCCTGCCTCCTGGGCGTCGCGCCGGCGCCCGCCCGGCGTGCGCGCCGGCATGCCGGTGACGCACGCGTCACCTGACGGCTGCACGAGCCCGGTTTCCGGGCAGTCCCGCCATCTTCCCGTCTTCCCGCCAAGCCGTTCCGATCGAGCGGCATTCTTCTGAACTTTCCTGCGCGACGTCCCGTCGCGATCCCGATCGTCGACGTCCGTGCATACGGCGATCTGCCGCAACGTACCGCTCGTTTCGGTCGTCGTGGGCAGGCGCGCACGCATTCGACACAAACGTGCGGTTTGCGTGAGCCAAACGCGCGCCGGATGCCGAACGGGCAATTTTGTCGGCGCAATCTGCGGCGGCTGCGGCCTTACGATTTCCTGCATCGACACGGGTTCGGCAGCCGCCGCGACACGCCGCCGGGCACACGGCGACACGTGCGCGCACGCAGCTAATCATGCTGCGCAGGCCACCCAAAACGGTCGATTCGTATCGTGCGGGGCGCCCGAATCGCGACAAACCGCATTTTGGCGATGCTTAAATGAATTGCATGTGTACGACGTCGCGCCCGCCACCAGCAAGCGGGCGCGGCGGGACTGAACAACCACGCTGGACCCTTGGACCTACTTCCCACAGTCAGGAGCAGTTCGGATGAGCGACGATATCGACAATGGCGGCAAGGGCGGCATCACGCGCCGCGACATGATGAAGGTCATGGCGGCGGGCGGCATGATGGCCGCCGGCGCCGGCGGACTGCTGATGACCCCCGGCGCTGCATTCGCCGCGCCCGCGCCGAAGCGCGGCGGCAAGATCCGGGTCGCGAACGAAGCCGGCTCGACGGCCGATACGCTCGACCCGGCCAAGGGCTCGACGGGCGCGGACTACACGCGCTTCTTCATGTTCTACAGCGGCCTCACGCAGCTCGATGCGAGCCTGACGCCGCAGATGAACCTCGCCGAGTCGCTGCAGACGACCGATGCGAAGACCTGGATCATCAAGCTGCGCAAGGGCGTCACGTTCCACGACGGCAAGCCGGTCGGCCCGGCCGACGTGGTGTTTTCGCTGATGCGCCACAAGAACGCGGCCACCGCGTCGAAGGTCAAGACGCTTGCCGAACAGTTCACGGATGCGAAGGCGACCGGCCCCGACGAAGTCACATTGACGCTCGCCAGCGCGAACGCCGATCTGCCGGTGATCCTCGCGACGCCGCAGCTCGTGATCGTCAAGGACGGCACGACCGACTTCTCGACCGGTATCGGCTGCGGCCCGTACAAGCTGAAGTCGTTCAAGCCGGGCGTGTCGACCGTCGGCGTGCGCAACGACAGCTACTTCAAGCCGGGCAAGCCGTATCTCGACGAGATCGAGCTGATCGGCATCAGCGACAGCGCCGCGCGCCTGAACGCGCTGCTGTCGGGCGACGTGCACCTGATCAACGCGATCGATCCGCGCTCGACGCAGCGGGTCTCGTCGACGCCGGGCTACGCACTGAAGGAAACCAAGTCGGGCCTCTATACCGACCTGATCATGCGCAGCGACAACCCGATCGTCTCAAGTCCCGACTTCGTCGAAGGGATGAAGTACCTGTTCGATCGCGAGCAGCTCCGCACGGCGGTGTTCCGCGGCTACTCGGTGATCGGCAACGACCAGCCGATTCCGCCGGGGCACCGCTACTTCAACGCGTCGCTGCCGCAGCGGGCGCACGATCCGGACAAGGCGAAGTTCCTGCTCCAGAAGGCGGGCGCGCTCGGCGCCACGTTGCCGCCGATCTATGCGACGTCCGACGCGAACGGGTCGATCGAGATGGCCGTGCTGCTGCAGCAGGCCGGCCAGAAGATCGGGCTGAACCTGCAGGTCAACCGCGCGTCGCCCGACGGCTACTGGTCGAACCACTGGATGAAGCACCCGCTCACCTTCGGCAACATCAACCCGCGCTCGAGCGCCGACGTGCTGTTCACGCAGTTCTTCAAGTCGGATGCGCCGTGGAACGAGTCGGGCTGGAAGAACGCAAAGTTCGACCAGCTGCTGCTCGCCGCGCGCTCGGAAACCGACGACGCGAAGCGCAAGCAGATGTACGGCGACATGCAGGTGATCGTCGCGCAGCAGGGCCGGGTCGGCATTCCGGCGTTCATCAGCTTCCTCGACGGCTACGACAAGCGGCTCGCGGGCCTCGGCTCGATCCCCACCGGGCCGATGATGGGCTTCACGTTCGCCGAGAACGTGTGGTGGAACGCATGACGTTGTGGCTGGCCGCCGTCGCGCGGCCGGTGCGGACCACCGCGCCGGCCACGCGCGGTTTTTTCGGGAGTGCCGCACCATGAACCGAATTCTCATCGGCCTGATCGGCCGGCGCATCGCGGTCACCGCGCTGACGCTGCTGATCGTGTCCGCGATCATCTTCACGATCACGAACCTGCTGCCGGGCGACGCCGCGCAGGCCGCGCTCGGCCAGTCGGCGACGCCGGAGACGGTCGCCGCGCTGCGCCAGCAGTTCGGTCTCGACATGCCGGCGCACGTGCGTTACGTGCACTGGCTCACCGGCCTGCTGCACGGCGATTTCGGCCGGTCGCTGTCCGGCGACATGCCGGTGTCGGAGCTGATCGGCGGACGCCTGCCGAAGTCGCTCACGCTGGCGGCGATCACGACCGCCGTGTCGGTGCCGATCGCATTGCTGCTCGGGATCCTCGCGGCGGTCAAGCGCGAGTCGGTGATCGATCGCGTGATCAGCCTCGGCACGCTGTCGCTCGTCGCGACGCCTGAATTCCTGATCGCGACGGTCGCCGTGCTCGTGTTCGCGGTGAAGCTGCACTGGCTGTCCGCGCTGTCGTACAGCGGCCCGATCGAAAGCCTGCACGACTTCCTGCGCGCGTATGCGATGCCGGTGCTGACGCTGTGCGCCGTCGTGATCGCGCAGATGGCGCGGATGACGCGCGCCGCGGTGATCGAGCAGTTGAGCGCGTCGTACGTCGAGATGGCCGTGCTCAAGGGCGCGAGCCAGGCTCGCGTCGTGCTGCGCCATGCGCTGCCGAACGCGATCGGCCCGATCGCCAATGCGATCGCGCTGAGCCTGTCGTATCTGCTCGGCGGCGTGATCGTCGTCGAGACGATCTTCAACTATCCGGGCCTCGCGAGCCTGATGGTCGACGCCGTCAGCAACCGCGATTTCCCGTTGGTCCAGGCGTGCACGCTGCTCTTCTGCGTCGCTTACCTGACGCTCGTGCTGTTCGCCGACCTGTGCTCGATCGTGTCGAACCCGCGACTGCGCACCTGAGTATTTCGTCTTTTTTCCGAGATGTCGCCCATGCAACCGATCGAACCCGTACAACGCAGCAGCGCGCTGCCGCCCTCCGGCGATCCGCCCGTGGGGCGGGGCAGTGTGCCGCCTGCCGCGCCTGCTCCCGACCAGCCGCGCAAGCGCCGCGCCGCGCGCATCGCCTTGACGACCGGCGGCCGCGTCGGCCTGTCGATGGTCGGCCTGATGCTGTTCGTCGCGGTGTTCGGGCCGCTGATCGCGCCGCATGACGTCGGCGCGATCGTCACGCCCGACGTGTTCGCGTCGTTCAGCGCGAAGCTGCCGTTCGGCTCCGACTTCCTCGGCCGCGACATGCTGAGCCGGATCCTGTACGGCACGCGGCTGACCGTGCTGCTCGCGCTGGCCGCGGTGCTGCTCGCCGCGGTGACCGGCACGACGCTCGGGCTGCTCGCGACCGTGTCGGGCCGCGCGGTCGACGAGACCATGAGCCGGCTGCTCGACGCGCTCACGTCGATTCCGTCGAAGATGTTCGCGCTGATGCTCGTCGCCGCGTTCGGCTCGTCGCTGCCGCTGCTGGTGCTCACCGCCGCGGTCAGCTACATGCCCGGCTCGTACCGGATCGCGCGTGCGCTGGCCGTCAACATCAGCACGCTCGAATTCGTGCAGGTGGCGAAGGCGCGCGGCGAAAGCGCGCTGTACATCGCGTGCGTCGAGATGCTGCCGAACATGATCCACCCGATGCTGGCGGACACCGGGCTGCGCTTCACGTTCGTCGTGCTGCTGCTGAGCGGCCTGAGCTTTCTCGGGCTCGGCGTGCAGCCGCCGTACGCGGACCTCGGATCGCTCGTGCGCGAGAACATCGCGAGCCTCGGCGACGGCTCGGCCGTCGCGATCATGCCCGCGGTCGCGATCGCGATCCTGACGGTGGGCGTCAACCTGATGATCGACGGCTTGCCGCATCGCGGCCGCCGCAAGGGCGCGGCCGGCGCCGCCGGAGGACACTGATGCGACACGAATCGAACCCGCTCGTCGAGGTGCGCGGGCTGCGCGTGGTCGGCGGCCGGCCGGGCGGCGAGGAAACGACGATCGTCCACGGCGTCGACTTCGAGATCGGGCGCGGCGAGGTGCTCGCGCTGATCGGCGAATCGGGCTCCGGCAAGACGACGATCGCGTTGTCGCTGATGGGCCATGCGCGCACCGGATGCCGGATCGCCGGCGGCTCGGTGAAGATCGGCGGCACGGACGTGTGCACGCTGTCCGCGCAGGCGCTGACCGCATTGCGCGGCCGCAAGGTCGCGTACATCGCGCAGAGCGCCGCTGCCGCGTTCAACCCGTCGCGCACGATTCTCGACCAGGTGATCGAGAGCGCGCTGATCCACAAGACGATGACGAAGCGCGACGCGCAGGCGAAGGCGATCGAGCTGTTTCGCGCACTCGCGCTGCCGGAGCCGGAGACGATCGGCAAGCGCTATCCGCACCAGGTGTCGGGCGGTCAACTGCAGCGGCTGATGGCCGCGATGGCGCTGATCACCGACCCGGAGCTGGTGATCCTCGACGAGCCGACCACCGCGCTCGACGTGACCACGCAGATCGACGTGCTGCAGGCGTTCAAGAGCGTGATCCGGCGCTACCGGATGAGTGCGGTGTACGTGTCGCACGACCTGGCCGTGGTCGCGCAGATGGCCGACCGGATCGTCGTGCTGAGCGACGGCGTGATCCGCGAGGCGGGCGACACCGAACAGATCCTGCATGCGCCGACGCATCCATACACGCAGAGCCTGATCGCGGCGGTCACGCCGAACGATGTCGAACGCGACGCGCAGGCGCAAGCACAAGCACAGGAGCCGGCTGCGCCGGCGCCGCTGCTCGACGTGCGTGGCGCGATCGCGGGCTACGGCGGGCGCACCGCGAACGGCTGGCCCGCGAAGGTGATCCTGCATGAAGTCGACCTGCGCATCGGGCGCGGACAGACGGTCGGCGTGATCGGCGAATCGGGCTCCGGCAAGACGACGCTCGCGAAGGTGATCGCGGGCCTCGTGCCGGCGACCGGCGGCGCGATCCTGCTCGACGGCGAGCCGCTCGCGCGCGATATCGCCAAACGGACGAAGGAGCAGCACCGCCGCGTGCAGATCGTGTTCCAGAACGCCGATACGGCGCTCAACCCGGTGCATACCGTCGAGCGCACGCTCGCGCGGCCGCTCGCGTTCTACCACGGGATCAAGGGCGCGCGTGCACGCCAGCGCGTCGCGGAGCTGCTCGAACTCGTGCGGTTGCCGCCGGCGGTCGCCGCGCGGCGCACCGGCGAGCTGTCGGGCGGCCAGAAGCAGCGCGTGAACCTCGCGCGCGCGCTCGCGGCCGAGCCCGACCTGATCCTGTGCGACGAGGTCACGTCGGCGCTCGACACGGTGGTCGGCGCCGCGATCATCGAGCTGCTGCGCGACCTGCAGGCGAAGCTCGGCGTGTCGTACGTGTTCATCACGCACGACATCGCGAAGGTGCGCGCGATCAGCGACGACATCGTCGTGCTGTATGCGGGCCGCCGCGTGGAGACGGGCAGCCGCGACGCGCTGTGCGCGCCGCCTTATCACCCGTATTCGCATCTGCTGGTGTCGTCGGCGCCGGAGTTGCGCGCGGGCTGGCTCGACGATGCGGCCGAGCGTTGCCATCGGCCGCTGGTGCCGATCGGCGCGCGCGAGAACGAGGCCGAGCTGTGTCCGTTCCTGTCGCGCTGCGCGATGCGCGTGGACGGCGTGTGCAACCGGACGGCCCCGTCGCTGCGCACGCTCGGCAACGGCGCGCAGGTGCTGTGCCATCGCAGCGAGGAGGATCTCGCGCGCTTCCAGGCCGAGCCGATTGCCGCCGGTGTCACGCCGGTGCAGCTGTAGTGCGTCGCGCGCGAACCGTGCATCGCGCGGTGCGATGAACGGCCCGCCGCATAGTCTGCTGCGGCGGTCGCGCAAAACGACAATTTGTATGCGTGCCGCGCGCGAATACGCGGCAACTGCGGTTTTTGACGGTGATTAAATGATTCTCATTGAACGGTCGCCGATCGTCGCTGCCGGCATGCACAAGAAGGACCCAATGAAACTGGAATCGTACTGGCTGGATACCCGTCCCGCGTTTCACGCCGGAAGCGAAGGGCCGGTCGAAGGGCGGGCCGACGTCGTGGTGATCGGCGGCGGTTTCACCGGCTTGTCGGCAGCACTCGCGCTCGCGCAGCGCGGCGTCTCGGTGGTTGTGCTCGAAGCCGCGCAGGTTGCCGGCGAAGCGTCCGGCCGCAACGGCGGCCAGTGCAATACGGGCGTCGCGCAGGACTACGCGTCGCTGGCCGCGCGCATCGGCGCCGCGCAGGCGAAGCAGTTCTATCGCGCGTACGAAAGCGCGGTGAAGAGCGTCGAGACGATCGTGACCGAACAGGCGATCGATTGCGATTTCCGGCGCGCCGGCAAACTGAAGCTCGCCGCGAAACCGCAGCATTTCGCGGGGCTTGAAAAGACCTTCAACGCGTTGCGGCGCGACGTCGATCCGGACATCGAGCTGATCGACCCGTCGCACATCCGCGACGAAGTCGGCTCCGACGGTTTCTACGGTGGACTCCTGCAGCGCAACGGCGCGCAGATGCACATGGGCAAGTTCGGCGTCGGGCTCGCGCAAGCGGCCGTGCGGGCCGGCGCACGCGTGTATGAACACGCGGCCGTCACGCAGCTCGACCGGCTCGACGGCGAGCGCCACAGAATTACCTGCGCCCGCGGCACGATCGTCGCCGACCGCGTGCTGGTCGCGACCGGCGCATCGCAGCACGGCCCGTTCGCGTGGTTCCGGCGGCGCATTGCGCCGGTCGGCAGCTTCATCGTCGTGACCGAGCCGCTGCCCGACGCGCAGCTGAACCGGTTGTTCCCGCATCGCCGTGCATACGTGACGTCGCGCCAGATCGGCAACTACTTTCGCGTGACGCCCGACAACCGGTTGCTGTTCGGCGGCCGCGCGCGCTTCGCGATGTCGAGCCCGCGCTCCGACGCGAAGAGCGGCGACATCCTGCGCGCCGGCATGGCCGGCTATTTCCCGGAACTGGCCAACGTGCGGCTCGATTACTGCTGGGGCGGCCTCGTCGACATCACCGCCGACCGGCTGCCGCGCGCGGGCCAGCACGACGGACTCTATTACTCGATGGGCTACAGCGGCCACGGCGTGCAGATGTCGGTGCACATGGGCCGCGTGATGGCCGACGTGCTGTATGGGGCGGCCGCGTCGAACCCGTGGCGCGAGCTCGAATGGCCGGCGATACCGGGCCATTTCGGGCACGCGTGGTTCTTGCCGCTCGTCGGCGCGTATTACCGGATGCAGGATTTCCTGCATTGAAGCGAGCGCCGGGAGAATTCGACATGACAGTGCAATTCGTTGGCTCGCCGCGTGTCGCGCGGCCGGTCTCGCCGGCGATCGGCGACGTGCTGCGCACGATCGACGCGTCGTTCGCGCAGCCGCTGAACCTCGATACGCTCGCGGCAGTGGCCGGGTTGAGCGTGTCGCGTTTCACCGCGCGTTTTCGCAGCGAAACCGGGCTGTCGCCGCACCGGTATCTGTGTCTCGTGCGGATACGGCGGGCGCAGGACCTGTTGCGCGCCGGTCTCGCACCGTCGGTCGTCGCGACCGACGTCGGCTTCTTCGATCAGAGCCATCTGTGCCGGCATTTCCGGCGCGTGCTCGGGATCACGCCGCGCGATTACGTGGTCGCCCGAACGGGCGGCGCGCCGGTGCGAACGCCATCGACGCGCCTGCGCGCCGAACGCCGCGAAGCATCGTGTCACGCGGCGTAAGCGCACGCATGGACGACATGCCCCGCTGAGGATGTCCGGCAGAAGAGCCGGCGAACGACGATTTCCGATATCGCGTGACGGCTTTTGAACCAGTCCGCCGCGCACTGCACAGGAGCAGAAATGACCGCAGTTTTCGTGTTGCACCGGGCCGACGGCGCACCGTCTTCCACCGCATTCCGCACGCAGGCGTTCGGCGCGAGCGATCCTTTCGCGTCGCATCGCGAGATTGCGTGGGAAGGCCCCGACGCGATGGCCGCGGGGCGGATCGTTTTCGTCGGCGAACTGGACGTGCCGAGCTTTCCGCACATCGAAACCGTCGTCGTCGTCCAAGGCGAGCTGACGCTCGAAGCGGCCGGGGCCGCGCCGCTGGTGCTCGGCCCGGGGCAAGGCGCCGTCATTGGCGGCGGCACCGCACTGCGCATCGCCGCGCAATCGCCGGTGCTGCTGATGTTCTGCGCGACAGCGTGCGCGCAACCGACGAAACGCGGCCTCTTCGAGCTGCGCGCCGGCGCGGACTTCAAGCCGTCCGCCACGCTGCCGGCCGAGGTGCTGCTCGGCCCCGCGCCGCAATGCCGCAGCGATAACGTGTTCACCGACGACGGCGCCGGATACTGCGCGGGCACGTGGGATTCGACGCCGTATCACCGGATCGTCCGGCCGCATCGCGCGAACGAGTTCATGTTCCTGCTGGACGGCGGCGTCCGGTTCGCGGCGCCCGACGGCAGCGTGCAGTCGCTCGGTACCGGCGATGCGCTGTTCGTGCCGCGCGGCGCGTCGATCGGGTGGGAAAGCAGCGAACGCGTGGCGAAGTTCTACGTGATGCAGAACGTCAAACCCTCCACCGAACGAGACTGAACATGTCCCCTCCGCTGCGCCATATCGAAACTTCGCCCACGCTGCCGGCTTCGGCCGACGTCGTCGTGATCGGCGGCGGCATCATCGGCGTCTTCACCGCGTACTACCTGGCCCGGCGCGGGGTGTCGGTCGCGCTGGTCGAGAAGGGGCGGATCGGCGCCGAGCAGTCGAGCCGCAACTGGGGCTGGTGCCGGCAGCAGAACCGCGACGAGCGCGAATTGCCGATGGCAAGCAAGAGCATCGATCTGTGGGAACGATTCGCCGCCGAATCCGGCGAGGACACGGGCTTTCATCGCTGCGGGCTGCTGTATCTGAGCAATGACGAGGCCGAGCTGTCCCGCTGGGCCAGCTGGGGCGAATTCGCGAAGACCGCGGGCGTGACCACGTACATGCTCGACAGCAAGCAGGCCGCCGAACGCGGACGGGCCACCGGGCGGCAGTGGAAGGGCGGCGTCTTCTCGCCGACCGACGGCACGGCCGATCCAGGCAAGGCCGCGCCGGCCGTGGCCGCCGCGCTGATCAAGCTGGGCGGCAGTGTCCACCAGCACTGCGCGGCGCGCGGCATCGAACTCGAAGGCGGCCGCGTCGCGGGCGTCGTCACCGAGGCCGGCGTCATCAAGACCCGAACGGTCGTGATGGCCGGCGGCGCATGGGCGTCGTCGTTCTGCCGCCAGCTCGGCATCCGGTTTCCGCAGGCGTCGATCCGTCAGTCGATCCTGAGCGTGTCGCCCGTCGAAACGCCGCTGCCGGATGCGATGTACACGTCCGGCGTGTCCATCACGCGCCGCAGCGATGGACGCTACGCATTGGCGATCAGCGGCCGCGCGCGCGTGGACCTGACGCCGCAGTTCCTGCGATTCGCGCCGCAATTCGTGCCGATGTTCGCGAAGCGCTGGCGCAATCTTCTGCCGGGCGGCTTCGAAGGCGTGCGCGGCGGTCATGAAACGCTGAAGCGCTGGCGCCTCGATGCACCGACGCCGATGGAAGCCGTACGCATCCTGGATCCGAAGCCCGACATGCCGACGGTCACCGAAACGTACCGCCGTGCGGTCGAACTGCTGCCCGAGCTTCGCGAAGCGACGATCACGCATGCATGGGCCGGCTTCGTCGACAGCACGCCGGACGGCGTGCCGGGCATCGGCGAAGTGCCGGGCGTGCCGGGGTTGATTCTCGCGGCGGGCTTTTCGGGTCATGGCTTCGGGATCGGCCCCGGTGCCGGTCACTTGATCGCGGATCTCGCGACCGGTGCGCAACCGCTGGTCGATCCGGTGCCGTATCAGCCCGGCCGGTTCGCCGATTCCGCATGGGGCAAGGTTGCCGATTTCTAGGTCGGAGCCGTCACGCGCACGACGGTGGCGGCCTCGGGACGATGCGTTTCGATCCGGACCGCGCGCGCGGCCGGATCGGTGTGGTGAAGGCGTGCCGCGCTTTGCAGCCCGGTGCTGCCGACAGGGGAGTGCATGATGCGTTTCGGTTCCTACTGGCTCGATACGTCCGAGCCATTCGTGAGCCGCTCGCCGCAGCGGCCTGACGGGAGTTGCGACGTGGTGGTGGTGGGCGGCGGGATTACGGGTTCGGCGGCCGCACTGGCGCTGGCGAAGAAGGGCGCACGGGTCGTCGTCTGCGAAGCGGGCACCATTGGGCAGGCGGCATCGGGACGCAACGGCGGCATGTGCAACAACGGCTTCGCACAGGATTACGCGTTCCTGTCGAGGCGCATCGGCACGGAACTGGCGAACCGGCTGTATCTCGCGTTCGATGCGGGTGTCGACACGGTCGAGCGGCTGGTCCGGGAGGAGTCGATCGCTTGCGATTTCGTGCGGCGCGGCAAGCTCAAGCTCGCGGCGAAGCCCGAGCACTACGACAAGCTCGTGCGGAGCCAGGCGCTGCTCGCCGCGAGCGTGGACCCTGACACGCGCGTGGTGACGAAGGCGGAGCTGCGCGACGAGATCGGTTCGAACCGTTATCACGGCGGGCTGATCTTCGAGAAGAGCGCCGGGATGCACGTCGGCCGCTATGTGCGCGGCCTGGCGAACGCCGCGCAGGCGCGCGGCGCGCATATTCTCGAGCATGCGCCGGTACTCGGCATGACGAGGCAGGCGGGCGGCGCATACGCGGTACGCACGCCGCTCGGCGAGATCCGTACGCGCCAGGTGCTGCTTGCAAGCGGCATCTCGCAGGTGGGCCCGTTCGGCTGGATCCGGCGCAGGATCGTGCCGGTCGGCGCGTTCATCATCGTCACCGAGCCGTTGCCGCGCGAGCTGCTCGACCGGTTGCTGCCGACGCGCCGGATGGTCACCGACACGAAGAACTTCGTCAATTTCTTTCGCGTCACGCCCGACAACCGGATGCTGTTCGGCGGGCGGGCGCGTTTCGCCACGTCGAATCCGCGTTCGGACGAAAAGAGCGGGCTGATCCTGCGACAGCAGATGGCCACCGTGTTTCCCGAACTGGCCGGCGTGCGCATCGACTATTGCTGGGGCGGGATGGTCGACATGACGGCCAACCGCCTGCCGCGCGCGGGCCAGCGCGACGGCGTGTATTACTCGATGGGCTATAGCGGCCACGGCACGCACATGGCGACGCTGATGGGCACGCTGATGGCGGAGATCATGGATGGACGCGCCGATCTCAATCCGTGGAAATGCTTCGACTGGCCCGCGATTCCCGGCCACTTCGGCAAACCGTGGTTTTTGCCGTTCGTCGGCGCATGGTATCGACTCAAGGACACTTTGCAATGAATTCACCCGTCAACTCACCGGTTCGTCACCTGATGGAAGCCGGCAGGCTCGATCGCTTCTTCATCGACGGCGACTGGGTCTTGCCCGATGGCGGCGACCGGTTCGCGGTCGTCTGCCCGTCGACTGAAGACACGCTGTGCGAAATCCCGCTCGGCAACGCGCACGACGCCGATCGTGCGGTGCAGGCCGCGCGCAACGCGTTCGAGCATTGGTCCACGACTTCGCCGCAGCAACGCGCCGCACTGCTCGACCGCGTGCACGCGTTGATGCTCGAGCGCGCCGAACGGTTCGCCATGGCGCTCGCGCTGGAAATGGGCGCGCCGATCAGCTACGCACGCGGCGCCCATGTGCCGCTCGCGGCCGAACACATCCGGGTCGCGCGCGACAATCTGGCCGGCTATCCGTTCGTCACCCGGCGAGGGACGACCGCCGTTGTGCGCGAGCCGATCGGTGTGTGCGCGCTGATCACGCCGTGGAACTGGCCGATCTATCAGATCACCGCGAAGGTCGGGCCCGCGCTCGCGGCAGGCTGCACGGTGGTGCTGAAACCCAGCGAGCTGTCGCCGCTCAGCGCGTTGCTGTTTGCGGAAGTGATCGCCGATGCGGGCGTGCCCGCCGGCGTATTCAACCTGGTGAGCGGCAGCGGTGCGGAGGTGGGCGCCGCGCTTTCGTCGCACCCGCAGGTCGACATGGTGTCGATCACCGGGTCGACGCGTGCCGGCGTGCTGGTCGCGCAGGCCGCGGCCCCGACCGTCAAGCGCGTCGCGCAGGAGTTGGGCGGCAAGTCGCCGAACATCGTGTTGCCCGATGCCGACCTGTCGCGTGCGATCGCGCCGGGCGTGGCCGCCGCGTTCCGCAACATGGGCCAGTCGTGCAGCGCACCGACCCGCATGATCGTGCCGCGCAACGTGCTCGGTGAGGTCGAGGCGCTGGTCGTCGCGGCAGCGCAGCAGCTCGTCGTCGGCGATCCGTTCGTCGACGCGACGACGCATGGCCCGCTGGCCAATCGCGCGCAGTTCGGTCGCGTCGCGCAGATGATCGACGCGGGCATCGACGAACGGGCGAAGCTGATCGCCGGCGGTCCCGGGCGGCCCGCTGGATTCGACCGCGGCTTTTATGCGCGGCCGACGATTTTTTCCGACGTCCGCACCGACATGGCGATCGCGCAGCAGGAGATCTTTGGTCCGGTCCTCGCGATCCTGCCTTACGACACCGTCGACGAAGCCGTCGCGATCGCGAACGACACGGTCTATGGGCTCGGCGCGCACGTGCAGGGCACCGACCGGGAACACGCACGCGCGGTGGCCGCGCGCATTCGCTCGGGGCAGGTGCACCTGAACTACCCGGCATGGGATCCTCAGGCGCCGTTCGGCGGTTACAAGCAGTCGGGCAATGGCCGCGAGTACGGGATCGAAGGGATGGAAGAGTACATGGAAGTCAAGTCGATCCTCGGCTTTTACGACTGAAGCAGCGGCTGCGTGCGAACGCGGCGGCAGGACAGAATGCAGAATGGAAGCCGTCTATTTCCCGAAGGTGCCCGAATTGGACAACCCCGTCATCTCCGAAGCGTCTTTGAGCGCGCATTGCGCGCACTGGGCGACATTGCGGCGCGATCTGCATGCGCATCCCGAGTTGCGGTTCGAGGAACACAGGACGGCCGACGTCGTCGCCCGCGAGCTCGAAACGCTCGGTTATGCGGTATCGCGCGGGCTGGGCGGTACGGGCGTCGTCGCGAGCCTGCCCGGCGCGGATCCGGGCCGGGGAATCGTGCTGCGCGCCGATCTGGACGCGTTGCCGATCCACGAAGCGAATGACTTCGCGCATGCATCGTGCACGCACGGGATCATGCATGCGTGCGGACACGACGGCCATACCGTCATGTTGCTCGGCGCGGCGCGCATCCTGAAGGAATTGCCGCAGTTGCCGGGCACCGTGCATTTCGTGTTTCAGCCTGGCGAAGAGGGCGGTGCGGGCGCGCGCAAGATGATCGACGACGGGTTGTTCGAGCAATGTCCGACGGAAGCGGTGTTCGGCATGCACAACTGGCCCGGTTTGCCGGCCGGGCATTTCGGGTTGCGCACCGGCCCGATCATGGCCGCCGGCTCGCGGTTCCGGATTACCGTGACCGGCAAGGGCGCGCACGCGGCGCAGCCGCATCTCGGCATCGATCCCGTCCCGCTCGCGTGTTCGATGGTGCTGCAGTGCCAGACCATCGCCGCGCGGCACAAGGATCCCGTCGATCCCGCCGTCATTTCCGTCTGCATGTTCCATGCGGGAACGACGGACAACGTCATTCCGGACAGCGCCGAGCTGCGCGGGACGATCCGCACGCTGTCGTCCGCATTGCAGCAGAAGCTGCAGCATGACGTCCGGCTCACGTGCGAGGGGCTGGCGCACGCCTATGGCGCGCAGGTCGACGTCGAGTTCTTTCAGTACTACCCCGCGACGGTCAACACGCCGGCCGAGACGGCGTTCTGCGAAGCGGTCATGCGCGAGACGTTCGGCGAAGAACGGGTTGACCGCGACGTGCCGCCGAACATGACGTCGGAAGACTTCGGCTTCATGCTGGAGGAGCGCCCCGGCGCCTACGTGCTGATCGGCAATGCACCGACCGGCACGGCCTCGCCGGCGCTGCATCATCCGAAATACGATTTCAACGACGACATCATTCCGGCCGGCGTCCGGTATTGGGTCGCGCTGGCACAGCAGTATTTCGCGCGATTCCCGTGAACGTGTGCGCGATCGCGAACGAGTCGGCATCCGGGCTGCGTTGAATGGTCATGTGCGTCCCGGGCATTAAGTTTTCGTTAATGAACGATTTATAGGTCATTAGGCACGGGAAAATCATTCCTTTTTATAGTGGGTTCCATGCGCTTGCCGGTGTCGTGAGCAGGCCGCCACCGCACGGCGCAGATGCCGGCTCGGCGAACATCCGGTGCGACCGGCGCGCGCCGTCGATCGCGTCGGGGCATGAACCGGCGTCATTTCCACTGGATGACTTGATGAAGGATGAACACGTGATGAACGCTTCCGGCTCCGCGACGGCACTTCACTATCGCAGGTTTGGCACGGCCGATGTCCCCGCGGCCCACGCACTCTCCATGGCGCTACGCTGGCCGTTCAGGGCGGAAGACTGGCAGTTTTCCGCGGACACGTCGATCGCGTTCGCGGCCGAGGAGAACGGGGTCGTCATCGGGACGGCGATGTGCTGGAAGTACGGTACCGACCGCGCTGCCATCGGGCACGTGATCGTGTCGTCCGAGCATCAGGGCCGGGGCATCGGCCGCGCGCTGATGGAAACCCTCGTCGACGAACTGGGGCCGCGCATCACGTTCCTGCATGCGACGCCGGCCGGCCAGCCGCTCTATGAAAAGCTCGGGTTCGCCGTGTGCGGATCGCTGGATCAATATCAGGGGAACGTGAGTCGGCCCGCGGCGGTTGCGCTGTCCGATGGCGAGCGACTGCGCGCCGGGACGCCCGCCGATCTGAGCCGCCTCGTCGAACTGGACGCGCGTGCTTCCGGCCTCGAGCGCGACGTGCTGCTGGCGGCATTGCTGAAGCGGGGCGAATGCGTCGTGCTCGAACGCGATGGCGAGATCGCGGGATTTTCAGTGCTGCGCCGCTTCGGTCGCGGTTACGTGATCGGCCCGGTCGCCGCACCGCGTTCGAGCGACGACGCGCAGGCGAAGGCGCTGATCAGTCATTGGCTCAGCGGACGCGAGAATGAATTCGTCCGCATCGACGTCCCGTCGGGAACGAGCTTGCCGCACTGGCTCGACGCGCAGGGATTGAAACGCGTCGACACCTGCTCGAAGATGGTTCGCAATGCGCCTGCCGCGGCGCACGGCAGCGCGCCTGATCCCGTGTTCGGACTGTACGGGTTGATCAGTCAGGCGATGTTGTAGGCGCCGGTCGCGCGGCCGGGCGGCGGCAAGCGTCACGCATGCCGCGCCCATTGTCCCGCCGGCAGTGACTCGTTGCCGTCGCTCGCACGCTCGGCATGTCCGGCATTGGGCATCACGCGCCCTGCGCGAGCGCCTTCACCTGTTCGGCCGACATCGCGCCGCGATGGATGCGGAAGTCGTCGATCGCGCCATTGAAGAACGGGTCGCCCGGATACTGCGAACGCCCGATCCAGTTCTGCGCGGTTTTCCCGATCCGCCAGGGCGCGAAGATGACGTCGCTTGCCGAGCCGATCGCGTCGCCGTTCAGATAAAGCGTCGCGGTCGCGGCCGACAGCGTGACCGCGACGTGCGCCCATTGTCCGGCCGGCAGCGCGGCGTTGCCGTCGACCGTGCGCTCGCCATGTCCGCCGTTGGTCGTGATCGCGAAGCGCATCGTCCCGCGTGGGCCCTTCGGCGTGACGAACAGATAGCGCCCGGTGCCCGAGCCGAAATCGAAGATGCGTGCCCACGTCTGCCCGCCGCGCCAGTTCACCCACGCCGCGATCGTGACATCCGACACGTCGGCGACGATGTCGTTCGGCAGCGCGACGTAGCCGCTGGCGCCGTCGAGCGACACCGCGTTGCCGAGCGTGCCCGTTACGCGCGATGCGCCGCCGACGAGCGTGCCCGCATGGCCGTTGCCGCTCGCGTCCGCGGCGCTCGTGCCGCTTGTCTCGTCGAACGACAGCAGCGTATGCAGCTGCAGCGCCGTCGATGCGACGACTTCCAACGAATGCCCGGATTCGCCCGCTGCGCTCTGCGCACTGATCACGTAGTGCCACACGCCTGCCGCGGGATTGTCCGTGTAGGTCAGCGGATCGACGATGCCGGTCGCGATGGTCGTGTACGGCCCGCCGGCGCTGGCGGCACGCTTCACGTTGTAGCTCGCCGCGTTCGCGACACCCCACCACGACAGCGCGACCTGTCCGGCAGCCGGCCACGCAATCAGCGCGCTCGGTGCGGTTGTGGGCGCAACGGGATCGCGCGTGCAGGTCAGCGTGCCGTAGCCGAGCTGATCGTAGCCGCCGCTCGTTTCGCCGTAGTTGCCGCCGCCGCCTTCAGGCTGAATCGCGCGCGCGAACTTCGCGGACCACGGTGCGGCCAGCCCCTTGCGGTTCACGTAGTGGTTGTAGACGAGCGCCCAGCACGGACGGATCGTGCCCTGGCTGGCGGTCGAGAACTGCGCTTGCGGCACGGCGGGCGACCGCGTGCTGACGGGTGTCGCGGCCGGCGTGAACGCCAACGACGCGGTCAACATGGCCCAGTTCAACGACGCGCTGAAGACGGCGGCGGCGAAAGACCAGGTCCGCGCGGCGGCAACCGATGCGAACGCGACGTGGATCGCGCGTGCCGATGCGGGCTCGATCGGCTCGACGGCGACAGCAACCGGCAAGAATGCGGTGGCGGTCGGCCAGGGTTCGGTTGCGGACCGCGACAACTCGTTCTCGGTCGGCGCGAAGGGCAGCGAGCGGCAGGTCACGAACGTGGCCGCCGGCACGGCGCCGACCGACGCGGTGAACGTGCAGCAGCTGAACGACAACCTCAATGCCGCGTCGACGCAGACGAAGGGCTACACCGACCAGCGGATCGGGCAGGTGTACAACGCGTTCAACAACCTGAAGAAGGACATGTACGGCGGCGTGGCGTCGGCGATGGCGGTGGCCGGTTTGCCGCAGCCGACGGGGGCCGGGCGCTCGATGGTGTCGGCGGCGACCTCGAATTATCACGGGCAGCAAGGGTTCGCGGCCGGGTATTCGTACGTGACGGAGAGCAATCGCTGGGTCGTCAAGGCGTCGGTGACGGGGAATGCGCGGTCGGACTTCGGCGCGGTGGTCGGTGCGGGGTATCAGTTCTGATGCGACGCGACGTGCGTTGACCGTCGGGGGCGTCGGGCATGCGGATGATGCCCGACGCCTCAGGCAACTTCGGCGACGACAGGGCCCCGGGGCGGAATGCCGAATCCCGGGGTCCTGTCATTTGCCGGGATCGGATGCGCGCCGGTCGAAGGCCATTGCCGGCTGCACGGCGCCGGCGCCCCATGCCTGCGCCGGCCGCGCGACGTGAAGCGTGTCGAGCAGCTGCCCCATCCCGGCGAACACGCGGTACGCGCTCGCCACTTCCGCATATTGACCGCTGATGTAATCGATGCGGGCACTGTAATACTCGTTCTCGGCGTTGAGCAGGTCGAGCAGCGAACGTTGACCGATGCCGAACTGCAACTGATAGGCCTCACGCGTCGACGCGCTTGAATCCATGTACTGCTTGAGCACGACCAACCGGTCGCGGGCGGTGACGTACGCGTTGTAGGCGTGCGACTCGCTTTCCGCGATCTCGAGGCGCGTGCGGTTGCGGTCTTCCTCGGCTTCCCGGATCTGCGCATGCGCCTCGCCGATTCGAGCCTTGTCGGCGCCGCCCTGGAACAGGTTGTAGCGCAGCCGCAGCATCACGCGGCGGTCATTCGTCGGGCCGAGCACGCCGTCGCGATCGTGGCTCGCGCTGAGCTCCAGGTCGAGGCGCGGCCATAGTGCGGCCTTCGCCGCGTCATATTGCGCATTGGCCTGGGCGACGTCCGCATCGGCGCCCGCGAGGGACGGGTGGTTTGCCAGCGCCGTATCCAGTGCGAGTCGTTCGGTCGGCGGGAGCGCGGCCTCCGGCGCGACCGGCTTGACGAGCACATCCGGCGGCACGCCCACCAGCCGCGCGTAGGCCACTTCGGCGTCTTTCAGGTTGCTTTGCTCGGACCGCAAGTTGTCCTGGGCGAGCGCCAGCCGGCTTTCCGCCTGGTACAGATCGGCGCGCCGGCCGACGCCGCGGTCGCTGCGCAGCTTGATCTGATCGTGGATCCGGCGGTGGGATTCCAGATTGTCGGTGGCGGCGACGACCGTTTCCTGGCGCCGCAGGACTTCCAGGTACGCGCCCACCACGCGTAGCGCCACATCCTCCGACGTGGACGCGACGCGATTCGCGGATGAGTCGATGCGTGCCCGTTGCCGTGCCACTTCGCTCCTGACCGCGAAACCGTCGAACAGCATTTGCGACAACGTCACGTTGGCCGTCCGGTGCGTGAACGTCGTACGGTTCAGCCCGAGCAGACGCGTTTCGACGTCGTCGCGCTGCTCCTTGCCGATCGATGCGTCGACGTCCACGCGGGGCAGGTAGCCGGCCCGCGCCTGCTTCAGTCCCTGATCCGCCGCTTCGCGGTTGTATGTCGTGGCAAGGATCTCGGGGTTGGTCCGGATCGCCTGTTCGACCGCTTCCTGCAGGCTTTGCGCGTCGGCGGGCGCGGCGGGGCCCGCGAGCGCCGACGCGAATGCGAGGAGTGCAAGCAGAGGACGCTTCTTGTTCATGATCGGCTCAAACATCCTGCACGTGCGGCAGCGGCGGCGGGACGTAAGTGACCACGGTGCCGCTGCCCTGATCGTGTGCGAGCTGGAAGCTGCCGCCCGACAGATTGCCCTGAAGCGCGACCTGTGCGGTGTGGACGCCGTCGCTGACTGTCAGCGTGCCGCCCGTTCCCGCGTCGTTGGCCGTGAAGCTCAGCGTCGTGTGATCGCCGAACAGAACGTCGGTCAGGTCGAGCGAGTCGCCGGCGCCGAAGCCGCTGACCGTACCGGTGAAGCCCGCGGACTGATCCAGCTTGAGCGTCCCCGCGGCACCATCGGCGAACGTCGTGTTTTCCGCGGACGCACCGCCGAACTCCAGCGTTGCGGCGCCGCTGATCGTCGCGCTTCCGGCGCCTGTCACGTCGCCGTGGATCGTCAGGTTGCCGTTGTTGGCCCACAGGTTGCCCGTATTGGTCACCGCGCTTTCGATCACGAGGCCGCCGCCGCCCGTCGCCTCGAGCGTGCCGGCGTTGGCGACGGCGTGCGCGCCCGTGTCGATGACGAGCGCGTTGGCGCCGTCGGCGACGATCGTTCCTTCGTTGACGAGCGTCAGTTGGCCGGCGCCGAGCTGGCCGGCGCCCGAGATCGTGTTGTCGACGTTCACGAGCGCTGCATCCGGCGTGCTGCCGAACACGACGTTGTGGCTGTCGTCGGACAATGTCACGTGCCCGCCGCCTTCCAGGGTCGCGCTTTTCGCGAGGATTTCGAACCGGGTGATGTCGCCGGTCGAGCCGAGTGCGATCGTTCCCGTATTCTCCACGATTCCGCCGATCGGCAGCATCGCGCCGTCGTTCACAGTCATGACGCCGGCGTTCTGCACGACCGGTTCCTGGTCGAACACGAAGTTGTCGCTGGTGAGGTCGGCCGAATGAACGCCCGTCACCGTGATGGTGGCGCCGTCGCCCAGCGTGAGCACCGCATTGCCGTTGGCGTCGTCTGCCAGGTGCGTCTGGACGTCGCTGAAGCTCGCGATGCCCGTGAAGCCCACGAGATCGATCTTGTCGGCGGCGAGGTCGAACGTGTGCAGCGTGTCGTTGCCGATCGGCTGCGAGACGACGAACAGGTCGTGGCCGGCGGATCCCGTCAGCTGGTCGTCGCCCGACCACGCGAAGATCGGTGCGTTGGCCGCGTATGCTTCGACGTTGTCCGTGATCGTGGCGGCTGCGTGACTGCCGTCCGCGGCGGTCCACGTTTCGCTCACCGTGAGCACGGTGGCGCCGGTGAAGGAAGCGGGCGGCGTGACGGTGAGCGTGCCGAGGTCGTTCGTCGGCACGAGCCACGCGCCGTTGCCGAGGTCGGTGCCGGCATTCAGCGTCCAGCCGGACGGGATGCCGGCGATCGTCACCGCGAGATCGGACGCGTGGCCGGACGGATCGGCGAGCGCCAGGTTGATCTCGGATCCGGCGACTCCGGCGGGCGCCACATGTGTGGACGAGCGCGAGTTTCCCGCGGTGTCCCACTCGGTCACGGTGACGGAGTCCTTGTTGAGATTGAGGCTCTGTTGCGAGACGGTCCAGGTTCCGGCGGTTTGTTGCGTTGCGGTGTAATCGGCGTTGGTCGTGTTGTCGTGGACCAGGACTTTCCATACATCCGACGTGTCGGTGGTGGCGGTCAGTGTGTGGCCGGTGAATTGCCATGACAGCGTCGACGGCGCCGTGGCGTCGAGCGTGAAACTCAAGCTCGTGGCGTTCGAGATATTGCCCGCGATGTCGATCTGACGGACTTGCACGTTGTTCACGCCTTCGACGGCGCTGAATGTGGTGTTCCAGTGTGCGCCGTTGTCGATGCTGTATTGCACGGTGGCGCCGGTTTCGATGCCGGTGACGTTGAGCGTGCCGACGTTGGTGATGTGGTCGGTGGCGCTGCTACCGGAGTCGGTGGTCAGCGCGACGCTGGGTGCAGCAGCCGAGGTGTCGAGGGTGAAACCGAACGACGTGGCCGATGACGTGTTGCCAGCGGCATCGATCTGGCGGACCTGCACGTTGTTCAGTCCTTCGACGGCGCTGAAGCTCGTGCTCCAATGCGAACCGTTGTCGACGCTGTACTGCACGGTGGCACCCGTTTCGACGCCAGTGACATTGAGCGTCCCGATATTGGTGACGTGGTCGGTGGCGCTGCTGCCGGAGTCGGTGGTCAGCGCGACGCTGGGTGCAGCAGCAGCGGTGTCGAGCGTGAAGCTGAACGACGTGGCCGATGACGTATTGCCCGCGACGTCGACCTGCCGGACCTGCACATTGTTCAACCCTTCAACCGCGCTGAAGCTGGTGTTCCAATG
>NZ_QTQF01000048.1:0-52756 GCF_003854235.1 Burkholderia sp. Bp8998 | reverse complement strand
CGCCCCCAGAAGCCTTCGTAATCCTGCTCGGCCTCGGCGGCCAGCGCCTGGTAGGCCGGCATGCCGGAAATGGTCGCGCGCTCGCGCGTGTCGGCCGGCGGCTCGAAGATGCGGCGCTCCTGAAGGATCGATACGAGGGCGGTCAAGATGGTCTCCATGGGAATCGTAGGGTGTGGCCTGACTGTCGAAACGCAACTTGCATGCCAATCGTGCGGGTATCGGGCCGGAGCGGTGTGTGTGCACGTTGCCGTGCGGCTCGGCGCATTCGATATGCACTACGGAGCATTGAGCGATCGGCCGCCCGGCGTTCCTGTCAGCCTGCGTGTTGCGTCGAAATGCAGCAGCGGGTGTTGCAGGCGTCAACACGGCGCACGATGCGCGGCATGCGCGCCGCGGCCCGGACGCCGTGCTAGGCGATGAACGACCGGAGCACGTCGAGCGCGTCGGACGCACGCAGGCGCGCGAGTGCCGACGCCTCGATCTGCCGCACGCGTTCCGCGGACAGGTTCAACTGGCGGCCGATGTCGCGCAGCGAGCAGCCTTCGTCCGAGTGCAGCCCGTAGCGCAGCCGCAGGACCATCGCCTCGCGTGGCGGCAGCCGGTCGATCGCGGCGGCGATCGTATTGCGCAACTGGGCGGCGCCGGCGGCCTCTTCGGGCGACGGCGACAGGTCCGGCGCGATGTCGGCGAACGTCATGTCGCCTTCTGGCGAGACCGGCAAGTCCGCCGACACCGGTTCCTTCACGATCGCCATCAGGTCGCGCACCTTGTCGACCGGCTCGCCCATGTGGACGGCCAGTTCGGCCGGCGTCGCGCTCGTGCCCGCGCGTTGCCGATGCTCGCGTGCGAGCCGCGTCAGCTTGTTCAGCGCGTCGACCGTATGCGTCGGCACGCGGATCGTGCGGCCGAGGTCGGCGAGCGCGTGCGTGATCGCCTGCCGGATCCACCAGGTCGCGTAGGTCGAGAACCGGAAGCCGCGCCGGTAGTCGTAGCGCTCGATGGCCTTCAACAGGCCGATGTTGCCTTCCTGGATCAGGTCGGCGAACGGCAGGCCGCGATCGGGATAGCGCTTCGCGATCGACACGACGAGCCGGAGGTTCGCGTCGAACAGTCCCGTCCTCGCCGGCTGCATCGCGCGTTCGATCGCACCGAGCCGTGCATCGAGCGACGCGGTCGCGGCGGGTGGCAGTTCCGACGCAAGAGCGCCGCGCACGATCGCGGCGCGTGCGTCGACGAACTCGGCCGCGCGCCGCGTCAGCGTCGGCCCGCTGGCCGGATGCGCGGCAATGCATGACGCGAGCCAGCCGGTGTGATCGTCGCCGGTCGACTGCGCGAACGACGGCGGGATGCCCACGTCGGCCAGCATCCGCGCCAGCCGGCCGCGCAGCGCGCGATGCCGGCGGGCGCGGCTGCGCAACGGTTCGCTCATCCGCTCGAGGGCGCGGGCGGACAGGCACAGCGTGCCGAGCAGCGCCGCGGCGTCGCGTACTTGCGCGCGATACGCGGCGGAAGCGGTGCCGCCGGACACCAGCGCCGCGCGCATGCCGTCCGCGAGTGCGTCGATGCGCGCGAGCCGCGCCACGACGGCGTCGCGCCAGGCCGAATCCTCCGGTGGCGTCGCGTTGTCGCGCGCGGGGTCGCTGGGGGAGGCGGGCGGGGCGTCCGCGTCGGCGTGATCGGCCGGTGGATCGTCGCGCGGGCCGTCGGCGAGAAAGATCACGTAGGTCGATGCGGCGGTCCGGCGTTCGGCGATCTCGGCGCGGACCGACACCAGCGCGTCGAGCGCATCGGGATCGCCGCACAACACCGCGACCGACGCCGCGCGGCCGCGCTCGATGCGCTGCGCGTACGCGAATTCCTCGTCGCGCGTGAGGAGCGGCGTCGTGCCCATCTCGCGCAGGTACAGCCGGACCGGGTCGGTCGTGCGCGGGGCGAGCAGGTCGGCCGCGGTGAGCGTGCCGGCACCGTCGACCCATGCACGCATGGGCGGCGCGGGCCGGAAGTAGCGGTCGAGCGTCCAGTCGCTCGCGGTGTCGGCGCTGTCGCACACCGCGATGCCGAGTTCGGCGAGCACCGCGGCGGCCGCATCGATGCCGCTGTCGCCCGCATCGTCGTCGGGCAGCGCGTCGATGATGTCGCCGCGCGTGACGAAGCCGCGTGCGAGCCCGGTCGAAATCAGCGCGGGGAGATGGGCGGCTGAGGATTGCGGCGCGTCGTCGTCGTGGCCGGCGACGGACGCCGACGCGTGCCGCGGTGCGGACCGCGCCGGCATCTCGTCGCGCGACGCGTCACGCGCGCCTGGCATACACGTTGCACCAGCCGTCCGCGGCAACCGACTTGCCGGCGAACATCGCACACGTGCCGGCGGCATCCGCCGCTTCGCCCTTGTAGAAGCGGCAGTTCGAGCAACGCTGGCCGGGCTGGTATTTCGGGAACTGCGCGGTATCGACGCTCGACGCGCGGGCGCGATAGCCGAGCGCCTTGGCCGCGGCGTCGTTCTCGTCGACGAGCGGCGGCGCTGCCAGCGCGGGGCGCGCCGCGGCCAGCGCCGCGCACAGTCCGATGGTCCGGACGATGAAGGTTCTGCGAGTCGTGGTGTGCATCACTGTCGTTTCCTGGTAAAGAAGAAATCGTGCAGGCGTGGGGCCCGGCATGCGCGGCCGGGCCGCAAGCCGGGTTACTGGCTGGCTTCCTTGTGCCCCGCGGGGCCGACGATGAGCGGCGCGGCCGATGCGCGCGCCGTATCGGCGGTCAGCTTGTCCTTGCTCGCGGCATAGCCGTTCGATGCGAGCAGGAACGCCATCAGGTCCGCATAGTCGTCGTCCTTCAGCTTGCCGGGCTGGTCCGCGGGCATGTTGGTCGCCATGTAGCCGAACACGCCGCCGATCGTCAGGTGCGAATGCGACAGTGGCGCGAACGACGGACCGCTCAGCGCGGGCGCGGTGTCGCCTTCGAGGTTGGCGCCGTGGCACTTGGCGCACGCATTGCCGTACAGCGTCTTGCCATGTTCGACCTGGGCCGCATCGAATGTCGGCGCGGCATCGCCGGTGTTCCCGGAAACCCGCATGAAGCCGCCGCCGGCCGGTACGCCGCGTGCGCGCAGCAGGCCGGCGCGCGACGGGCCGGCGGCCGCCATCGCCCCGTCGAGGAAGCGCGGTGTGGCGCGCGAATCGTGCGCTTCGAGCGCGCCGCCGGGCAGCGTCCACTTGCGGGTCAGCGCGGCGAGCCGGCCGTTGTTCTTCATCTGCGTGAGGGCCGCGTCGATACGCTGCTGCAGCGCGGCCGAGCGCGGCGCGAACGCAAACGTGAGCTGCCACTCCGCATACGGCGACGAGGTCGCGCCGATGCGGAACGCCTGTTTCGGATGCGCGGCCTGGTACGCGATGACCGCGGGATACCAGACGATCGCGCGATGCGCGCGGCCGCGTGCGACCGCGTCGACCGTTTGTTCGGACGTGTTCTCGAGATCGAAGCGCGCGTTCTTCTGCTGGACCGCGATCAGTTGCGCGGGGCTCGCGTAAGTGGCCGCGACGATTTCCCGGTCGGTCGTCGGCGTGCCGGCGTCGCGGCGCGTGACGCTCACGTAGCCCGAGCGCAGGTAGCCCTGCGAGAACAGCAGCTTCGTATCGGATGCGTCGGCGATGGCCGAACGCGGGAAGCCGGCGAGCACATCGCAATCGCGTTCAAGGATGCCGGCGAGCTCGTGCGCGGACACGCCGTCGTCGTCGCTGCCGCCCGCGTCGTGTGCGGAGAAGGTCGCGGCGATGCCGGCCGTGCGGAACACCTCGCGTGCGACGGCCTTGTCGAGCGCGGCCGTCGGCGTACCGGGCAGCGAGCAGACGCGCACTGGCGTCGCGGCCGTGGAGAGCGCCGGGGTCAGCGCCGTGCCTGCCGCGAGCGCACAGGCCGCGGCGAGGCGGGAAAGTCGGATGTTCATGATCGTTCGCCCGGTTGAAAAGGAGAAGGGGAGCGGCGCCCGCGCCGGCGGCGCGGGCGCAATGCGGGTGACCGGAACGCGATCAGCCGCGGTCGAGTGCGAACACGTACAGCGTGCCGCCGCGCGGCACGTCGTCCGCCGCCTTGGCCATCGGGCCGCCCCAGATCGGGTTCGCGCCGCCGTAGCCGGCGAGTACTGCTACGTACTCCTTGCCGTCGACTTCAAACACCGACGGCTGCGCGATGATCCCGCTCGCGAGCTTCGGGCTCTCCCACAGCACCTTGCCGGTCGACACGTCGAACGCGTACAGGTGACCGTCGAGCGAGCCGCTGAACGCGAGACCGCTCGCGGTCGTCGCGACGCCGCCGTTCCACGGCAGCTTGCTCCAGTGGCTCCACACCTTCTTGCCGGTGTTCACGTCGATCGCCTGCAGTTCGCCGTAGCCTTCGCTGCCGGGTTCGGGCTTGATCTCGAAGCCTTCGCCGAGATACGGCAGCCCTTCCATGTAGTTGACCGACTTGCCGGACAGGCTCATGCACGCATGCAGCGCCGGCACGATCGCGAGATGGCGCTCGGGGTCGTACGACACCGACCACCAGTTCTTGCCGCCGAGGAAGCTCGGGCACGTGTCGATCGTCGTGCCGACCTTCGGATACTTCGCGGGATCCTGGATCGGTGCGCCGTCTTCCGTGTAGCCGGTGACCGACGTCGCCTTCACGAACGGCTCCGCATAGATCAGCTTGCCGCTGTCGCGATCGATTGCGTGGAAGTAGCCGTTGCGGTCCGCGTGGATGATCGCGTCGTGTTCCTTGCCCTTGTACTTGATCGTCGCGAGCACCGGCGTGTTGACGCCGTCATAGTCCCAGGTGTCGTGCTTGGTGTACTGGTAGTGCCACTTGAGGTCGCCGTTCTTCGGATCCAGCGCGAGCAGCGAGTCGGAGTACAGATTGTCGCCCGGACGCAGGTCCGCGAGCCACGGCCCCGGGTTGCCGACGCCCCAGTACAGCGTGCGCGTCGCCGCGTCGTAGGTGCCGGTCAGCCAGGCCGGTGCGCCGCCGTGTGCCTGCATGCCGTCGGGCCAGGTATCGGCGTGCTTCTCGCCCTGGCCGGGGATCGTGAAGCGTTTCCACAGCAGCGAGCCGTCGTTCGGGCTGAGCGCCGCGATGAAGCCGCGCGCGCCGTATTCGCCGCCCGAGCTGCCGACCACGATCGCGCCGTCGAGCGCGAGCGGGGCGAGCGAGAACGCGTAGCCGAGCCCCGGTTCGAACATCTGCTTCTTCCACACGAGTGCGCCGGTCTGCGCATCGAGCGCGGCCACCTCGCCGCTCAGCATCGCGACGTAGACGTTCTTGCCGTACAGCGCGACGCCGCGGTTCACGACGTCGCAGCAGGCCGTCTTGAACGATTCCGCCCCGAGCTTCGGCTCGTATTTCCACAGCTGCGCGCCGGTGGCCGCGTCGAACGCGTACACGTTGTCCTTCGGCGTGGTCACGAACAGGTAGCGGCCGTTGACGATCGGCGTGGCCTCGAAACCCTGCTTCAGCTCGGCCGGAAACTTGTAGCTCCACGCCTGCGTGAGCTGCTTCACGTTCGACGCGTCGATCTGCTTGAGCGGCGAATGCGCCTGGCCGTTGTACGTGCGGTAGTAGGTGAGCCAGCCCGGATCGCGTTGCGCATCCGTGAGCCGCTGGTACGTGACGGCCGGATAGTCCGCGGCAGCGTCCACCAGGCCGGGATTCAAGGCGATCGCGGCCGCCGCCGCGATCCCGATCGTTGCCAGTCGGCTCGTCGAAGCCGAGAGTTTTTTCATGGTTGTCTCCTGAGTCATTGTGGTCGCACCGCGGCCAACACATGGCCGGGCCGGCAGGGTGGGGATCCGGGTCCAGTGCGCAGCCAGTCACGCAAATCGCATGCCATTGCGGCGCGCGCGTTGCCGCGCAAGGCGGAGCGGCGGATTGCGCGTGCCGGGGCGACGCGAGCGGCGCGGCGCGGGTGATCCGCGTGTGTTGCGTTCGGGGACAGCCGCGGCCGGAGTGTTGCGAAACATGACAGTGCCGTGCGCAGTCGGCGTATCGCGCACGCGATACGCGGCGCACGACGCATCGCGGCGGCCATATGCGAGTGCGTGCCTGTATGGATGAACGTGTGGCGGACGGAAGGCGATCGTCGACGACGGAGTGAATCGATCGCGCTGCTGCCCGATACGACAGACGCATGCGACGGACGGCGTGCCTTCGGCGGCGCGATCGATCCGAGCGGCGATCACGCACATGACGGCATGAACACCGTGCTGGTGATCCAAATTGACACAGGTGCAACAGGGGTGGCACGAACTGCAACAGATGTGCGGTCGCGTATCGATGCGTGGCGACTTCGATCGGCGGCCGGCCGGGCGTTGCACGCATCGGCATGCTTCTTGCCGTTCGAAGGGGCAACGTCTCCGCGCAGCGAGAAGCCGCCATGCCTGTCCTGATTTCGTCCGATGCCCGCCGCAGGTCCGACCGCCGCCGCGTGGTCGCGCTCGCGTACGGCATCGCGCCTGTCGGCCCGCATGCGGAGACGATCGAGATGTCGCACGCCGCGCGCACACGCGAACCGCTGCACGCCGTCGCGCTGGCGGTATTCGCCATCCATGCGGCCATCGTGGTCGCGCTGTGGCATGCACGGGTGCCCGATGTGCGTCTGACGCCGCCCCGTCCGCTATCCGTCGAAGTGGACACGAGCGAGTCCGCGCGGGTTGCCGAACACTACGTACAGCGCCGTACGGATGTCGCGACACCGATTCCGGCCGTGCATCGGCCTTCGCATTCGAACCGCGAAACGGCCATGCATCGAGAGATTCGGCCGGGTGTGACCACGCCTCGTCCGGTCGACCATGCAAGTCCTTCGCGCAAGCCCGCAGCCGCAGCCGCCGTGGCGCAACCGGACGGGGAAGGTCAGCGAACCGTGCCGGTACAGGAACCCGCACCGCCGGCCGCTGCACACGCATCGGCCGATACCGCGACGCTGCCCGCGCGTGCGACGCCGGTCACGCCATCGTCAACCGCACCCGAACCCGTCACCGCGCCGCGCCTCGCGGCGGCCTACCTGCGCAACCCCGCGCCCGATTACCCGGACGTCGCGCAGCGGCGCGGCTGGGAGGGCACCACGTTCCTGAACGTGCATGTGCTCGCGAACGGCCGGCCCGACCAAGTCCTGCTGTCGGCAAGCAGCGGACACGACGCGCTCGACGACGCGGCCGTCGCGGCGGTCACGGACTGGCGCTTCGTGCCGGCGAAACGCGGCACGGAATCGATCGACGGCTGGGTCAGGGTGCCGGTCGTGTTCAAACTCGGAAACCAGGGAATCCGTCATGGCTGATTACATTCACTACGCCGTCGTCGGTGCGTTCGCGCTCCTCGCGATGCTGTCGGCGCTCACCTGGACGCTGATCGTCGCCAAGGCGTTGCTGTACGCGCGCGTCGCGCTCGGCAACCGCCGCTTTGCCGCGCGCCGCGGCGATCGCGCGGCACTGTCGATGCCGACGGACGATGAGGCGGCCGCCAGCCTGAACGCGCGGCTGCAGCGCGCCGTATGTGTCGCGTTGCGCGACCTCGAGGCGCCCGAGCCGGGCGCACCGGCCACGCTGGTCGCGTGGGATCGCCGCGAGCTGCTCGAACGCACGCTGGCGCGCGCGATCCGGCGCGAGCAGCGGCCGCTCGAGCGCGGCCTCACCGCGCTCGCTTCGATCGCGAACGTCGCGCCGTTCGTCGGGCTGTTCGGCACCGTGTTCGGCATCGTCCACACGTTGCAGGCGATGACGGCGTCGCCCACGAACGGCATCGATGCGATCGCCGGGCCGATCGGCCAGGCGCTGGTCGCGACCGGCATCGGCATCGGCGTCGCGATTCCGGCGGTGCTGGCGTACAACCTGTTCCTGCGGCGTCTCAAGACCGTGACGGCCGGGCTCGACGAGTTCGGGCAGGACCTGATCGCGCTGGCCGAACAGCGGCGGTTCCGGATCGACGCGCCGGTGCATGCCGCGCTATCGGCGGCAAGCAATGCGGGCGGCGTGCGCCGGGCGGCCGTATGAAGACGGATGACCGTGAAGCCGACGCGGGCGAGCCGCTCGGCGAGATCAACGTGACGCCGCTCGTGGATGTCGTCCTCGTGTTGCTGGTGATTTTCATGGTCGCCGCGCCGCTGATGACGCACGCGATCCGCGTCGACCTGCCGAAGGCCGCCGCGCCGGCGCGCGACACGCGTGCATCGACCGTCATCGTGACCGTCGACGCGCACGGCGCGGTCCATGTCGACGGTGCACCCGCGACGCCGGGCGAGGTCGAAGCCGTGCTGGCACGCCGCGTTGCGCACGACCCGCGGACGAGCGTCAGCCTGCACGCGGACCGCAACGAATCGTTCGGTACCGTGGCCGGCGTCATCGCGTCGATCGGACGCGCGCGTGTCGCGCATGTCGCGATCGCGACGGCGGACGGCGATGCCGGGTCGGCGCCATGAAGCGATCGCCGTCAGCGGTGATGGCAGTCCATGAATCGCCATGTACAACGATATGACAGTGCCGAGACAAAAAAGAGGAGACCTGGGGATGAAGGAAACAGAAGGGGCGAGGCGCCGCTTCGTCGCCCGACGCGCGGGCGCCGCGCTGTGCGTCGGCGGCATGCTCGGCGGCTGGCTGACGCCGGCGTCGGCGCAGGGCGAACCGGCCGCCAACGTCGAGGCGCCGACGCTCGCACCGATCGTCGTCGTCGGCACGACGCCGCTGCTCGGGATCGGCACGCCGCTGTCGCGCGTGCCGGCCAACGTCCAGACGATTCGCGGCGAGGACATGGCGCGACAGCACGATAGCGTGTTGACGGATTACTTCGAGAAGAACGTGTCGAGCATCGACATCAGCGACGCACAGGGCAACCCGTACCAGACGGACGTGAACTACCGCGGCTTCACGGCGTCGCCGGTCGTCGGCACGCCGCAGGGGCTGTCGGTGTTCGTCGACGGCGTGCGCGTCAACGAGCCGTTCGGCGACGTCGTGAACTGGGATCTCATCCCGCAGGCGGCGATCGACACGATGCAGCTGATCCCCGGTTCGAATCCGACCTACGGGCTCAACACGCTGGGCGGCGCGCTCGCGATCACGACGAAGAACGGCAAGACGAGCCCGGGCGGCGCCGCGCAGGTATCGGTCGGCACGTGGGGGCGCAAGACCGCGCAGATCGAGCAGGGCGGACGCATCGGCAGCCACCTCGACTATTACGTGACGGGCAACGTAGCGAACGACAACGGCTGGGCCGATCACAACGGCAGCCGCGTGCGGCAGGGGTTCGGCAAGCTGCGCTACACGGACGCCGATACGACGCTGTCGATCTCGGCCGGCGGCGCGGACAATGCGCTGCAAGGCTCGCAGACGATTCCGCGCTCGTTTCTCGACAATCGTGCACAGGCCTATACCTATCCGGACCTGAATCGCAACAGCGCCGCATACGTCACCGTGTCGGGCGACCATTCGTTCAACGATCACGTGCAGCTCAGCGGCAGCGTCTATTACCGGCACTACCGCAACACCAACATCAGCAGCAACGTGAACGACGATTTCGGCAGCGTCGACGCCAGCGGCGCCCCCGACACCGTGCAGGCGACCAACGACCGCTCGGTGATCACGACCGACAGCTATGGCGCGAACCTGCAGCTGACGCTGCTCGGCAAGCTGGCCGGCATGGAGAATCAGTTCGTCGTGGGCGCGTCCGCCGACCTCGCGAACTCGACTTTCGATCAGTCGTCACAGGATGCGATGTTCACGGATACGCGCGCGACGATCGGTATCGGCGACTTCACGCAGAAGACGCGCGCGAAGACGCGCAACGCGAACTACGGCGTCTATTTCGACGACACGCTGGCGCTCACGCGGCAATGGTCGCTGACGCTGGCCGGGCGCTACAACGCGTCGCGGGCGGCGATCGAGGACGTGAGCGGCCAGCAGCCGTTGCTCACCGCGCGTCATAGGTTCTCGCGGTTCAACCCGGCCGTCGGCGTCACGTGGAATCCGGTACCGGGCTTCACCGCCTATGCGACGTACAACGAGGGGATGCGCTCGCCGACCGCGATCGAGCTCGCGTGCGCCGATCCGGCCGCACCGTGCTCGTTGCCGAACGACTTTCTCGCCGATCCGGCGCTGAAGCCGGTGATCGCGAAGACGATCGAGCTGGGCGCGCGCGGCCGGGTGGGCCACGCGACGACGTGGAGTGCGGCCGTCTACGACACGACGCTCGACGACGACATCCAGTTCATCAGCAGCAACGGCGGCGCGAGCACGCTCGGCTATTTCCAGAACGTCGGCAAGACGCGCCGGCAAGGCTTCGAACTCGCGGGCCATACACGGCTGGGGCTGGTCGGGATCGGCATCAGCTACAGCTATGTCGACGCCACTTATCGCTCGACATGGACCGAAAGCAGCGCGAGCAATTCGAGCGCCGATGCGCACGGCAACATCGTCGTCCACGCCGGCGACCGCATTCCCGGGATTCCGTCGAGCACCGTGAAACTGCGGCTCGACTATGCGGCGACGCCGAAATGGAACGTCGGCACCAACATCACGTATCGCAGCGGTGTGTTCGCGCGCGGCGACGAGAACAACCAGGACGTGAACGGCAAGGTGCCCGGCTATTTCCTGATCGACCTCGACACGACCTGGCAGGTCACGAAGCACCTGCAACTGTTCGCGTCGGTCACCAACCTGCTCGACAAGCGCGACGCGAGCTTCGGGATGATCGGCCGGAACTTCTTCAACGGTCCGAATCATTCGTTCGACGGTCTCAACCCCGTCAACGAGCAGTTCGTCGGGCCGGGCGCACCGCGCGGCGCGTGGATCGGTGCGCGCTATGCGTGGGACTGAGCGGGCGACCCTGCGGGCGGTGGCGCGTCTGCCGTGACGGTCAGCATCTCGCGCACCGCGCGCGCGACGCCACGTGCGAGCGCATCGTCGCTCGTGAGATGCCCGGCCGGCACGCGCTCGACGATGGCGGCCGGCACCGCGCGCGCGAGTCGATCCACGTTGTCGACCGGGCACACGCGGTCGCGCGTGCCGTGCACGGCATGCAGCGGCACGCCGGCTTGCGCGGCCTGTCGGGCCAGCGCCAGCAACCGGCGCTCGCCGAGCCAGCAATTGCGTTGCAGGTAGTGCGCCTGGATCCGGTATTTGTCGATCAGCCGGTCGACGGCCGGTTGTGTCGGCCGCATGCCGCGCGCCGGCCGACCGGTGAGGATCGCGTCTTCATACGCGGTCCACGCGAGCGCGACCGCGCGCTGCCGTGCCGCGCCGGCGCCCGGCTGGAGGCGCCGCGCGCAGCAGGCGATCAGGCGATCGGCGCGCGCGGTGCCGGCGGCGGCCGTCAGGCGCTGCCAGGCCCGCGGCGCCCGTGCGCGTGCGCCGACGAACAGGCCGCGCACTTCGCGCGACGACGTGAGGAACAAGCCGCGCAGCACGACGCCGGTGACGCGCGACGGATGCTGCCCCGCGTAGGCGAGCGCGAGCGCCGCGCCCCACGACCCGCCGACGACGCCCCAGCGTGCGATGCCGAGCTGTACACGCAGCGCGTCGAGATCGCCGATCAGCCGCATCGTGTTGTTGTGACGCAGGCCGCCGCGCGGCGTCGATGCGCCCGCGCCGCGCTGGTCGACCAGCACGACGCGCGTGCGCGTCAGGTCGAACAGGCGCAGCACCGCCGGCCGGCTGCCGCTGCCGGGTCCGCCGTGCAGCACGACGACGGGCTGGCCGAGCGGATTGCCGGCTTCCGTCCACGCGATCCGGCATGCGTCGCGGGACAGGGTGGACCGGGGGACGGAGGCGGAGCGGAGCAGTCGGTGCGTCATGTCGTCGAAGGTTTCGGGAGCGGGGTAACGGCCGGGAGCCGCGGAAATCACGAACGGACCGGGGCTTGATCCACGTCAAAGCCAGAATCGCGCCAGCGACCACGATCGGGATCGACCGGGGAGCGGCGGCGGGCGGAATCGCGATATCACGTCTGCGGTCGTCGTCGCACCGCAAGCAATCGACGATTTCTTGCATTCAGCTTTCGGTCGGCATCGGCGCAACGACGCCCGGCAATCGGTGCGAGCGTTGCCCGCAGCGTGGCCCGAAGTTTGCTTGATCCAGCACAAAGAGTCCGGCACCGACCGGAAGGATCCCCGGAGGAGACAATGCGCGATGACGTTCATCTGACGGCCAACGCACGGGCCACGCATGCGCCCGGCTGGCCGACGCCGACGATCCAGAAGTCCCATGAGCGGTCCGAGACGTTCGGCCTGCAGGCGTCGGCACGTCCCGACTACGACCTGCTGTCCGGCGCCGCGCTGGCGCTCAAGCGCGAGCAGAACCGCGTGCTGTGCGTGCATGCGATGCCCGTGATGGAGACGCTGCACGAGCAGATCGTCAATACGCAGAGCATGATCGTGCTGACCGATGCGGAAGGGTTGATCCTGCATTCGATCGGCGACGACGACTTCCTGCGGCGCGCGGAACGGGTCGCGCTGCGCCCGGGCGCGAACTGGGCGGAGAGCCGGCAGGGCACCAACGCGATCGGCACCGCGCTCGCGGAGCTGTGCCCGATGGTCGTCCACGGCGACCAGCACTTCCTGGCCGCGAACCATTTCCTGACCTGCTCGAGCGTGCCGATTCTCGATCCGTACGGCGACGCGATCGGCGTGCTCGACGTGACGGGCGACCACCGCAGCTATCACCAGCACACGATGGCGCTCGCGAAGATGTCGGTGCAGATGATCGAGAACCACCTGTTCACGACGACCTTCCAGGAGACGCTGCAGGTGTCGTTCCACGGCCGCCCCGAATTCCTCGGCACGTTGATGGAAGGGATCGTCGCGTTCACCGCGGACGGCCGCTTCCTGTCGGCCAACCGCAGCGCGCAGTTCCAGCTCGGGATGCCGCTCGCCGCGCTGCGTGCGCATACGCTCGCGTCGCTGTTCGACGTGACGAGCGCGCAGTTGATCGACCGGATGCGCGCGAGCACCGAGCCGCACGTGTCGCTGAACCTCGGCAACGGCGCGGTCGTCTGCGCGCGCGTGCAGTTCCGGCGCGCGTTGCGGGAGGAGGGCAGCCGGCCGGCCGACGTGCACGACGGCGCGGTGCCGGCCGCGCGGCCGAGCGCCGCGCAGAACGTGGCGTGCCTGTCGCGCCTCAGCTATCTCGACACCGGCGATCCGCAGGTCGCGGCGGTGATCGCGAAGGTCCGCAAGGTGATCGGCAAGGACATTCCGGTGCTGATCACCGGCGAGACCGGAACCGGCAAGGAACTGCTCGCGCAGGCGATCCACAACGACTCGCCGCGCCGCGACGGGCCGTTCGTCGCGGTCAACTGCGCGTCGATTCCGGAGACGCTGATCGAGTCGGAGCTGTTCGGCTATGAGGAGGGCGCGTTTACCGGTGCACGCCGCAAGGGCGCGACCGGCAAGCTGCTGCAGGCCAACGGCGGCACGCTGTTTCTCGACGAAATCGGCGACATGCCGTATCCGCTGCAGGTGCGGCTGCTGCGCGTGCTGCAGGAGCGCGTCGTCAATCCGCTCGGCTCGACGAAGGCGATCGGCGTCGATATCGCGATCATCTGCGCGACGCACCGCGACCTGCGCGACATGATCGCGCAGAACCGCTTTCGCGAGGACCTGTACTACCGGCTCAACGGCCTCGTCGTGCGCCTGCCGCCGCTGCGCGACCGCACGGACCTCGCGGTGGTCGTCCAGAAGATGCTGCAGCGGGAGACGCTGTCGGGGCCCGGGCGCCGGCCGTTGTGCGTCGCGCCCGACGTGATGGCGCTGTTCGAGCGCTGCGCGTGGCCGGGCAATTTCCGGCAGCTCGCGAACCTGCTGCGCACCGCGGCCGCGATGGTCGACGACGACTGCGAGATCCGCTGCGAGCATTTGCCGGACGATTTCTTCGACGACGTGCGGCGCGACGGCGGACCGGCCGCGCAGGGCGCCTGTGCGCCGCCGCCGCTCCCCTCGGAAGCGCCCGCGTTCGCGAGCGCGGCCGGCGATGCGCGGCTGCAGGACGTGGCCGCATCCGCGATCGCGGCCGCGCTCGCGCGTCACGGCGGCAACGTGTCGGCCGCCGCACGCGCGCTCGGCGTGTCGCGCAACACGATCTACCGCAAGATGCCGGCCGCCGGGCCGGATGCGCTGGAGCCGGACGAACGCTGACGGAAGCCGCGACTGTCACACGGGTGTGTCAGGTTGCAACACCCGGTGTTCAGGGATTCAACACGTGTTCAACCGACCGCGCATGCCGCGAGCCTTCTATGAAAGGCGCATGAAATATTGAAGAATTGAAATCGTAATAATCCCGGTGTCGTGACCAACCGGCGGCTGCCGCATGTCTTCGCACGCCGCCGCACGACGCAAATCCCGCCCCGGCACGCTCCTTGCTGAATGGGTATCGGCCGCTCGATCGACGCGGTTTTTTCGACTCACCTACTCAATCAGGAGACACATCATGCAATGGACCACCCCGGCTTATACCGACCTGCGTTTCGGCTTCGAAATCACGATGTACATCGCCAACCGCTGATCGACGCGCGCAGTGCCGCCCGTGTCGACGGACACGATGCGGGCGGCATCGGGAGCATACGCAGATGAAGATCAAGATACTCGGCTCGGGCGCCGGCGGCGGACTGCCGCAATGGAACTGCAACTGCGGCAACTGCCGTCGCGCGCGGGCCGGCACCGACGGCATCGTGCCACGCACGCAATCGTCGATCGCGGTCAGCGGCGACGGCGTCGACTGGGTGCTGGTGAACGCGTCGCCGGACATCCTCGCGCAGCTGCGCGCCGCCCCCGACCTGCAGCCGGCCCGCGCGATCCGCGACAGCGCGATCGCGGCCGTCGTGCTGTGCGACGCGCAGATCGATCACGTGACGGGCCTGCTGATGCTGCGCGAGCGCACGTCGCCGCTGCCGCTGTACGCGAGCGCGCCGGTGCTCGACGACCTGTCGACCGGGCTGCCGCTCGTACCGCTGCTCGGCCACTACTGCGGCGTCGATGTCCACCCGATCGCGCCGGGCGAGCCGTTCGCGATTCCGGGCGCCGGCGGCATTCGCTTCACCGCCGTGCCGGTCGACAGCAAGCCGCCGCCTTATTCGCCGCGCCGGGAGGCAAGCGTGCCGGGCGACAACATCGCACTCCTGATCGAGGACACGACGAGCGGCCGGCACGCGTTCTACGCGCCGGGGCTCGCCGATGTCGACGACGGCGTGCGCGCCGCGATGCGCGACGCCGATCTCGTGCTGGTGGACGGCACGTTCTGGACCGGCACGGAGATGATCGACCTCGGCCTGTCGTCGAAGCACGCGGTCGACATGGGGCACCTCGCGCAGCGCGGCGACGCGGCGCGGCCGGGGATGATCGACCGGCTACGGCTGCTGCCGGCGCATACGCGCAAGGTCCTCACGCACATCAACAACACGAATCCGATTCTCGACCCGGGTTCCGCGCAACGTGCGCAGTTGCACGAGCACGGCATCGAGGTCGCCCACGACGGCATGCAATTCGAGGTTTGACATGAACGCACCGATTCCCGCCGCGGCGCTGCACGCGACGCCCTGGAGTGCGCAGGAGTTCGAGGCGCGCCTGCGCGCGCTCGAATCGCGCTACCACATCCACCATCCGTTCAACCGGCGCCTGAATAGCGGCGCGTGCTCGCCGGCGCAGATCCGCGGCTGGGTCGCGAACCGCTTCTACTACCAGGTCAGCATTCCGCTGAAGGACGCGGCGATCCTGTCCAATTGCCCGGACCGCGACACGCGCCGGCTGTGGGTCGAGCGGATTCTCGACCACGACGGTCACGGCGATCAGGAAGGCGGGATCGAGGCCTGGGCGCGGCTCGGCGAGGCGGTCGGCATCGAGCGTGCGGAACTGTGGTCGCTCGCGCACGTGCTGCCGGGCGTGCGGTTCGCGGTCGATGCGTACGTCAATTTCGCGCGGCACGCGCCGTGGCAGGAAGCCGTGTGCTCGTCGCTGACCGAGATGTTCGCGCCGCAGATTCACCGCGACCGGCTCGCGGGCTGGCCGACCCACTATCCGTGGATCGAGGCGGACGGGCTGCAGTATTTCCGCAGCCGCGTGCCCCTCGCGCAGCGTGACGTCGAACACGGGCTCGCGGTGACGCTGCGCCATTTCACGACACCGGACGCGCAACGGCGCGCGCTCGACATCCTGTCGTTCAAGCTGGATGTGCTGTGGTCGATTCTCGATGCGATTGAAAAGGCCTACCCAGCATGAATACCAACGACGCCGTCAGCGGCGTGCCGCTGCGCCCCGCGCTGAGGGGCATGTACCGCCTGCAATGGGAGTCCGCGCAGGATGCGTACGTCCTCCTGTATCCGGAAGGCATGGTCAAACTCAACCCGAGCGCGGGCGAGATCCTCGCGCGCTGCGACGGCACGCGCGAGCTCGACGACATCATCGACGAGCTCGAGCGGCTGTTCAGCACGTCGGACCTCGCGTCGGACGTCTACCGCTTCCTCGATCATGCGCGCCTGCGCGGCTGGCTCGACTGACATGGACATGACCGCTCCTCCGAACCGGCCGTCCGCGCCGCTGTGGCTGCTCGCCGAGCTCACGTACCGGTGCCCGCTGCACTGCGCGTTCTGCTACAACCCCGTCGACTTCGCGACGCACGGCGCGGAGCTCGATACCGATGCATGGCGCACGGTGATCGGCGACGCGCGCGCGCTCGGCGCCGCGCAGATCGGCTTTTCCGGCGGCGAGCCGCTGCAGCGCGACGATCTGGAAGTGCTGGTCGAGCATGCGCGGTCGCTGGGTTTCTATACCAACCTGATCACGTCGGGCGTGGGCCTGAATGCCGCGCGCATCGACCGGCTCAAGGCGGCCGGGCTCGATCATATCCAGCTGTCGCTGCAGGATTCGACGCGCGAGCTGAACGATTTCCTGACCAGCACGCGCACCTTCGACCTCAAGCGCAACGTCGGAAGGCTGGTCAAGTCGCACGGCTATCCGATGGTGCTGAATTGCGTGCTGCACCGATACAACCTGCCGCACGTCGGCCAGATCATCGAGATGGCGCTCGACCTCGGCGCGGATTTTCTCGAGCTTGCCAATACGCAGTACTACGGCTGGGCGATGCTGAATCGCGACCAGCTGATGCCGACTGCCGAACAGCTGCGCGAAGCCGAGGAAACGGTGAACCGCTACCGGAAGCTCGTCGGCGAACGCTGCAAGATCCTGTTCGTCGTGCCCGACTACTTCGAGCAGCGGCCGAAGGCCTGCATGAACGGCTGGGGCTCGGTGTTCCTCGGCGTCGCACCGGACGGCACCGCGCTGCCGTGCCATGCCGCGCGCGGGTTGCCCGGCCTCGCGCTGCCGAACGTGCGCGACCAGTCGCTGAAGGAGATCTGGTACGACAGCGACGCGTTCAACGCGTTTCGCGGCGACGGCTGGATGCGCGATCCGTGCCGCACCTGCGACGAGCGTCATACGGATCATGGCGGATGCCGCTGCCAGGCGTACATGCTGGCAGGCGACCCGGCGCAGGCCGATCCGGTCTGCGCGAAGTCCGAGCATCACGGCCGGGTCGAACAGGCCGTGCAGTTCGCGCGGCGGGCCGGGCGGCAGGACGAGCGTCCGCTGATCTTTCGGAGTGCGGCCAATTCGGTCGGGCGTTGAGCGGGACGGGATGCGTGATCGGCGTGGATCATTTTCTCGACCTTTTCGCCGATTGTCGCGTGGCCTGCTCGAGCAACGCCGCGAATGCCGCCTCGTCCGCGCGCAGCCCCCTCGGCGTGGTGGGCACTTCCAGCGCCGCCAGCACCCCGGCCTCGAACGTGTCGAGCACCACCGGATGGATGTAGCAGCGCCGGCACACGGCCGGCGTGTTGCGCAAGATATCGGCGACGGCCCGCACCGTTTCGACGATCCGCTTGCGCGCGTGCGTGACGCCCTGATGCGGGATGCGCCTCAACAGCGCGAGCGCCTGCACGCTGCCGGCCCACGTCCGGTAGTCCTTCGCGGTGAACTCCGCGCCCGCCGCGTCGCGCAGATAGTCGTTCACGTCGGACGAGCCGACCGAATGGCGCGCGCCGTCGTCGTCCACATACTGGAACAGCTCATGCCCCGGCAGCTCCGCGCAGCGCCGCACGATCCGGCCGACGCGCGGATCCTCGACGGTCACGTCGTGTTCGATGCCGCTCTTGCCCCTGAAGCGCAGGCGCACCTGTCCCGGGCGGATCGTCACGTGGCGCTTGCGCAGCGTCGTCAGCCCGTACGACGCGTTCTCGCGCGCGTACTCGGCATTGCCGATGCGCGCGAGCGTCGTGTCGAGCAGCCGGACGATCGTCGCGACGATCTTGTCGCGCGGCATCCCGGGCAGTGCCAGATCGCGCGCGACCCGCTTGCGGATGCGCGGCAGCGCGCGGGCGAATGCCGCCATCCGCGCGTACTTGTTCGCGTCGCGCGTCTCGCGCCATAGCGGGTGATAGCGGTACTGCTTGCGCCCGCGCGCATCGCGGCCCGTCGCCTGAAGATGGCCGCGCGGATCCATGCAGATCCAGACGTCGGTGTACGCGGGGGGAATCGCGAGCGCGTTGATGCGGGCGATTTCGTCGGCATCGCGGATTCGCGCGCCGTCCTGCGCGTAGTACGCGAAGCCGTTGCGCAGGCGCCGGCGCGTGTAGCCGGGGCGCCGGTCGTCGACGTGGCGCAGCGGCGGGGCTGAACGCGCGACGGCCGCTGCGATGACTTCAGCGCCGCCGCGGGACGTGCGTTTCTTCAAGGTGCGATGCGCCAGTCGACCGGAGCATCCGCGCACGGCGTTCTGCGCGTTGTGCGCGCTGTGCGTTTACGCAAGGTGGGCATCGTCGTGCTCCTGGTTGGCAAGCCGCCGCGACGAGCGAGCGGTCCTGCCGGCGGGGCCAGCAAGATTCGTGCGCCGGTGCCGGCCCGCCATCGGACGGCCCGCTACCCGCTTAGGTGTTTATACGTATGCCGATCCGGATATCGGTTCAATCCAAGATTTCATTGGAAGGTTATCGGACTTGTTCCTAGACTGATCCGGGGCGCACAATCCGGGTCGGCCGCACGCGCCGGCCGGCACCGCCCCGAACCGCGCCCGCGCCACGCAGAACCACAACAGCGCAGCATGGCACCGCGCCAGGCCGGCGCCGCGGCATACAACGACACCATCGGAGACGGACCATGACATTCATCAGGAAGCTGGCGGCTGGCGCGATCGTCGCGGCGGCGACGGTGCTGGCCACCGGCGCACACGCGCAGCAAAAGCCGATCACGCTCGGGTTCTCGCAGGTCGGCGCGGAGAGCGCGTGGCGCACCGCGAACACCGTGTCGGTGAAGGGCGCGGCGAAGGACGCCGGCATCAACCTGAAATTCTCGGACGCGCAGCAGAAGCAGGAGAACCAGATCCGCGCGATCCGCTCGTTCATCGCACAGAAGGTCGACGTGATCGCGTTCTCGCCGGTCGTCGAGTCGGGCTGGGAGCCGGTGCTGACCGAGGCGAAGGCGGCCCACATTCCGGTGATCCTGACCGATCGCGGCGTCGACGTGAAGGATCCGTCGCTGTACGTGACGATGATCGGCTCCGACTTCCTCGAGGAAGGGCGGCGCGCCGGCCACTGGATGGAGGAGCACTACAAGAACGATGCGGGCCCGATCAACATCGTCGAGCTGCAGGGCACGGTCGGTTCCGCGCCGGCCAACGATCGCCGCGCGGGCCTGCTGGAAGTGATCAAGAACAATCCGAAGTTCAAGGTGATCGCGTCGCAAAGCGGCGACTTCACGCTCGCCGGCGGCAAGCAGGTGATGGAAGCGTTCGCGAAGACCTACGGCAAGCAGATCAACGTCGTCTACGCGCACAACGACGACATGGCGCTCGGCGCGATCCAGGCGATGGAGGAGGCCGGCATCAAGCCCGGCAAGGACGTGAGCGTCGTGTCGTTCGACGCGACCAAGGGCGGCTTCCAGGCGATGGTCGCCGGCAAGATCAACGTCGACGTCGAATGCAGTCCGCTGCTCGGCCCGCAGCTGATGACCGCGGTGAAGGACGTCGTCGCCGGCAAGCAACTGCCGAAGCGCATCGTCACGAACGAGACGGTGTTCCCGATGAGCGTCGCGGCGCAGGTGCTGCCGACCCGCAAGTACTGAGCACCCCCCAAGCCTGTCGCTTCGCGACAGGCCCCCCGAGGGGGGCAATCCCCCAAGGGGACTTCGTTCCGGGTGGAAAACCTGGGGCGGCCCGGCGTTTTCCTGAGCGTCCCGACGGACGCGGGCGGCGGCGCGGCTGCCGCCGCCCGGCAACTGCTTCGAACTGAGGGCGATCCATGACGAATCCGCCGGTGATCGAGATGATCGGCATCGACAAGGCGTTTCCGGGCGTGAACGCGCTGCAGCGCGTGAACTTCCGGCTGTTTCCGGGCGAGATCCACGCGCTGATGGGCCAGAACGGCGCGGGCAAGTCGACGCTGATCAACGTGCTCACCGGCGTGCATGCGCACGACGCGGGCGAGATTCACGTCGGCGGCACGCCGGTGCGCTTCGCCGCGCCGCGCGAGGCCGAGTCGGCCGGGATCCAGACGCTGTACCAGGAAGTGAACCTGTGCGCGAACCTGTCGGTCGCCGAGAACATCTTCGCGGGCCGGCAGCCGATGCGGCGCGGCGCGATCGACTGGAAGACGATCCATGCGCGTGCGCGCGACGCGCTCGCCGAGCTCGCCCTGTCGCTCGACGTCACGCGCTCGCTCGACGCGTATCCGATCGCGGTGCAGCAGATGGTCGCGATCGCGCGGGCCGTGTCGGTCGACGCACGCGTGCTGATCCTCGACGAACCGACGTCGAGCCTCGACGACGGCGAGGTCGCGCGGCTCTTCGACGTGCTGCGCCGGCTGAAGGCGTCGGGCATCGCGATCCTGTTCGTCACGCACTTTCTCGAACAGACCTATGCGGTGTCCGACCGGATCACCGTGATGCGCAACGGCGAGCGCGAGGGCGAGTACCTCGCGCGCGATCTCCCGGTCGACAGCCTGGTCGCGAAGATGACCGGCCGCGAACCGATGTCCGGCACGCTGCAGGCCGGGGCGGCTGCCGTGCAGCGCGATGCCGATGCGGCCGCGCCGTTCCTGTCGATGCAGCAGGTGGGCCGGCGCGGGATGATGAGCCCGCTCGACCTCGACGTGCGGCCCGGTGAAATCGTCGGGCTGGCCGGGCTGCTCGGCTCCGGGCGCACGGAAACCGCGCGGCTGGCATTTGCCGCGGAGCGGACCGACACCGGCGCGATCGAGATCGACGGCGCGCCCAAGCGGCTTGCATCGCCGCACGACGCGGTCCGTCACGGGATCGCGTACTGCCCGGAGGATCGCAAGAAGGAGGGGATCGTCGCCGCGCTGTCGATTCGCGAGAACATCGTCCTCGCGCTGCAGGCGCGGCGCGGCTGGTGGCGGCTGATCAGCCGGGCGCGCCAGCGCGAGCTCGCCGAGACTTACATCGCGCGGCTCGGCATCAAGGCGCGCGACGCGGAGCAGCCGATCGGGCTGCTGTCGGGCGGCAACCAGCAGAAGGTGCTGCTCGCGCGCTGGCTCGCGACGGAGCCGAAGCTGCTGATCCTCGACGAGCCGACGCGCGGCATCGACGTCGCCGCGAAATTCGACATCATGGAGCGTGTGCTCGCGCTGTGCGCGCAGGGGCTCGCGATCCTGTTCATCTCGTCCGAAATCAGCGAAGTGGTGCGCGTGAGCCACCGGATCGCGGTGTTGCGCGATCGGCGCAAGGTCGCCGAGCTGAGCGGCGACGACGCATCGGAGGAACACGTGTACCAACTGATCGCGGGAGGCCGGTCATGACGCGGCTCCGTGCATTGCTTCGTCATCCGCTCGTGTGGCCGGTGCTGACGCTCGCGCTGCTGTTCGCGATCGACGTCGCGCACCGGCCGGGCTTCCTGTCGGTCTCGCTGCTCGACGGCCACCTGTTCGGCGCGCCGATCGACATCGCGAACCGCGCGGCGCCGCTCGTGATCGTGTCGCTCGGCATGACGCTCGTGATCGCGACGCGCGGGATCGACATCTCGGTGGGCGCGATCGTCGCGATCGCGGGCGCGGCCGCGGCGATCGTGCTCGACGGCGATCCGTCGCGGCTCGGCACGGCGCTGGCCGCCGCGCTCGGCGTCGGGGTGCTCGCCGGTGCATGGAACGGCGTGCTCGTCGCGTTCGTCGGGATGCAGCCGATCATCGCGACGCTGATCCTGATGGTCGCCGGACGCGGCATCGCGCAGTTGCTGACCGGCGGGCAGATCATCCCGATCGGCGCGCCCGGCTACCTGGCGATCGGCGGCGGCTATCTCGCGGCCGTGCCGTGCTCGGTCTGGATCGCGATCGCGACGATCGCGGCGACCGCGCTGCTGGTGAATCGCACCGCGCTCGGCCTGTTCATCCGGGCGATCGGCGTGAACCCGGTCGCGACGCGGCTCGTCGGGTTGCGCGCGGGGGCGGTCGTGTTCGGCGTGTATCTGTGCTGCGGCGTGATGTCGGCGCTCGCGGGCATCCTGGCCAGCTCGAACGTGCGCAGCGCCGACGGCAACAACGCGGGGCTGCTGCTCGAGCTCGACGCGATCCTCGCGGTGACGCTCGGCGGCACGTCGCTGCTCGGCGGCCGCTTCAGCCTCGCCGGCTCCGTGCTCGGCGCGCTGATCATCCAGACGCTCACCTACACGACCTATTCGATCGGCGTGCCGCCGGAGGCGACGCTCGTCGTGAAGGCACTCGTCGTGATCGTCGTGACGCTGATCCAGTCGGACGCGGCGCGCGCGCTGGTGCTCCGGCATGCGTCGCGGCTGCTGCCTTCCGCGCGTTCGCGCGCCACCACCGGAGCGACGCCCCGATGAACCGATTCCTCGCACGGCTCGCCGACCCGCGCACGCTGCCGATCGTCGTGACGATCGTGCTGTTCGCCGCGCTGTTCGGCTTTGGGTCCGTGATGTACACAGGCTTCTTCTCGATGCAGGTGCTGACCGGGCTGCTCGTCGACAACGCGTTCCTGCTGATCGTCGCGATCGGGATGACGTTCGTGATCGTGGCGGGCGGCATCGACCTGTCGGTCGGCTCGGTCGTTGCGCTGACAACGATCTTCTGCGCGGTCGGCGCCGAACGGCTGCACTGGCCCGTCTGGGCGATCGTGCCGCTCGTGCTCGTGTTCGGCGCGCTGTACGGCGCGGCGATGGGCGCGCTGATCCATTACTTCCGGCTGCAGCCGTTCATCGTCACGCTGGCCGGGATGTTTCTCGCGCGCGGCGCGTGCTTCCTGATCACGACGCAGTCGATCACGATCAACGAGGCGACGTTCCATGCGCTCGCGGGTATCAGCGTGCCGGTCGGCGGCGGGACGCTGAGCGCGGGTGCGCTGATCGCGCTCGTGACGCTGGCCGCGGCGATCTACGTCGCGCATTTCACGCGCTTCGGCCGCAACGTCTATGCGATCGGCGGCAACGAGCGCTCGGCGCTGCTGATGGGGCTGCCGGTCGCGCGCACGAAGGTCGGCGTGTATGCGCTGAGCGGTTTCTGCTCGGCGCTCGGCGGCGTGGTGTTCACGCTGTACGTGCTGTCCGGCTATGGGCTGCAGGCGCAGGGGATGGAGCTCGACGCGATCGCCGCGACCGTGATCGGCGGCACGCTGCTCACAGGAGGCGTGGGGTACGTGATCGGGTCGGTGTTCGGCGTCGGCATTCTCGGCACGATCCAGGTACTGATCACGTTCGACGGCACGCTGAGCTCGTGGTGGACGCGGATCGTGATCGGCGCGCTGCTGTGCGTGTTCTGCCTGCTGCAGCGGGTCATCGAGCGGCATGCGGCGCGGCGGCGCAGCGGCGGCACCGGGCTCGACCCGAAACGGCGGACGCAGGAAGCCGAGCCGGCCAGGACGGCTGCGCCGGGAGACGATGCGGCGCTGGGGTCGACGATGCGGAGGCTGTTGAGTCCCCGGCGTTCGGCGTGATGTCGCCGGGTGGAGATCCCGCTGCGGAAGTAAGCCGTCGCGACCGGGTTGCCGCAGGCGCGGCCGTCGAAACCGGACGGACGGCTCGCTTGCGGCAGCGGCGCCGTCCGGGGGCCGCGGTTCGTCGACGAAGGTGACGCGTCACGCGGTGCGTGTGCGGTGCCGCCGTCGTCGCAGCGACGACGCTGCCGCGCGGCGGCTTGCGTTCGACACGCGGGCCATCAACCGCTCCGGGCAGCGGATCAGTGCCGGATCACGCAGACGGACACGATCTCGTATCCGGGGTCGGCATGCGTGTTTGCCGCTTTTTCCGCTTCCTCATACGAACCAAAGGACGTGGCATCTTCAATTGCCGGTGCCATGCCGATGTCGCCGTCCTCGGCGGTGCAGAGGAACTGCTCACCGGTCTTCACGACGTAGATGGACATCATGATTCCCTCCATGGTTTGCAGGGGGAAATTCCAGTCTAGCAGGCAAGAAGGGGTGCGCGGGAACGGAATGTGTGCACAATATCCGCATGCAAACCCCAGACCTTGAATGCCTCGTCACCGTCGCCATGCCCTTCGGAAAATACAAGGGTCGACTCATTGCCGACCTGCCCGGGCCCTACCTCAACTGGCTGGCCCGCGAAGGGTTCCCGCGCGGCGAACTCGGCCGACAACTTGCGCTGATGCACGAGATCGACCATAACGGTCTGAGAGGCTTGCTGGAGCCGCTGCGCAAACGCGGATAGCGCCAACCGGCCCCCATTGGCGCGGCGTGCCATTCTGTTGCGTTTCGACGTGGCCGCCCGTCGCGTTGCCGAATCGCTCGCGCAGGCGCGGGTGACGCGGGGCGCCGTTTCGGGACGCACGGCGTCACGTCATCGGGGAGCGACGCTTCCCGAACATCCGTTCACGCAAGTTTGAAGGGAGAACACCATGAAATTTTCCCGTCGTCGTTTTATCGTAGCCACCACCGTTCTCGCCTCCGCGCTCGCCATGGGACGTCGCGCGGCGGCTGCGGATGCCGGTGTCGTGCAGGAATCCGATGCAAACGCCCAGGCCCTCGGCTACAAGACGGATGCCAGCCGGGTCGACCACGCGAAGTTCCCGAAATTCCAGGCGGGCGAGACCTGTGCGAACTGCCAGTTCTTCCAGGGCAAGACCGGCGCCGCGATGGCGCCGTGCGCTGTTTTCGGCGGCAAGCAGGTCAGTGCGAAAGGCTGGTGCAGCGCCTATGCGAAAAAGGCGTAGCGAGCAGGGGCGGCGTGGCGGTCGTGTGCGCTCAGGTTCAGGTTCCGTGACGGCCGCGCCGAGTCCGACCGCGACTGGAATCATCGGCCGCCAATCCGTTGACGATGCCGATCGACCCCACGCTCGTCCGACCTCCGCGGCGCGTGCACGTTGAACCCGGCTGGCTCGAACGTGCCGCCGGCAAGGCGAGGTTTGAAGCCGATTGCTGCGGTGCAAAAAGCAGGTCGAAGTGGAAATTTTATTGATAGAAACGGAATGGATCGAGCGATTGATCGACGAGTTATTTGCAGAATAAATGACAAGTAAAAGGATCCTGGGCGAGGTGAGTCCGTCGATACCTTGAGCGAATCGGACTGCGTAAATTTTATGGGGGAATGCTGAAGTTATCGATTCGTCAGGATCGATTTACCCTCATCATCCGATTCGAGCAGGGCTCGTGCAGACGCCGTGCGTACCAGGTTTTCAAAAGGCTTGGGACGGACCCAACAGACTTGGCGCTGCCGGAAAAATCATTGCGTGAGGACGAAGCAATCGATCCACACTCCGTTTGTGGCATTCAGACACGGTATTCACGTATTGATAGGCGATCGAGTGTCGGCCGAATTGATGGCTGCTCGCTGCGACTAATGCCACGCGCAGGAGGGCGTTTTTTCGTGTCGCATGTTATATCCGACAAATTATCGGATATGGGTATCAAAAAGCTAACGAAAAAGTCGGCAGAAATTCGAAAGAATACACCCGCCAGATAGTCGCCAGACGATGCGCATGTCGTGTGAATCAGCTTCTCGATAATTTGCATTCCATAGCAAATAGAGTGGCGACGCCAGAGCAGGGCTTGCCCGATGATGGGGTTCGTTGCCATCCGATGCGAACGCTTCTGTCTTCGACAGGCCGACATCTTCGGTACATGTGTCGACGACCAGCCAGCTGGCCGCGTCAGGGCACTTCAGTAGACCGATTCGTGCCTGCGTCCCGTGCCGGACAAGGTGTGGTGCACGCAAGCCTCTCGCGGGCGGCGGCGGGTCCGCCTCAACGCGTCATGTGCTTGCTCCGGCCGATGAAGCTGTCTATACAACGTCCGTCGCGTAGCTTGTCCCGGCGCGCAAAAAGGGGGGAGTTTTGACGATGTGTGGCGTGGGAGCCGCACTCAACGTCGTGTCTGATATGACGGTCTATTACTACCGCAACGCCGACAAATATTGATCTGACGAAAGGTCGTGTCCCTATGAACACGTTATTCTGAATCGTGCACAGGATAGAAAAAACCAGGAACACACGCAAACGTTAAACCAAAATTTCCAGCTATTCTTATATCACGTTCATATATTTAGCTGTTTGCAAGCGGGTATTCCATGCAGCAGACTGTACTGCACATCCTGTCCGGATCGGCTCTGGTTGTCGGCCTCCGGAGCCACGAGCGGCACCGTTCGTCGTTGTATTCGAATGTAATCGGTTTTATGAGGGAATTGAACATGCGGCCTGTTCCGACAGGGTGCACCTATTTGGTCTGCGATTTTTGCCATATATTACAAAAACATTACGTCAATGATCTGGATCAAATGCTGTTTGGTTTTGTATGGCCGCAACACATCTTTTTCTTGATTCCCAACAAATAATTAGTACCACATCACCGTCTTGACTGATTCCGTCAACAATGAGGCGAGATCGGACACTGATGGGACGGCCGCAGATTTAGCCGCATATGATGCGCTGCAGAAAATGCAAAAAATTGTTAAGGGCCGACATGATGCTAACAGTGCCGAATGTAACGACAACGGGGTTGAGAGTGAGCGGTGATCGGGGAAGAAACATCGGTCGTCGGCGCGACAGCGTAATCATCCTGTTGCTCGATGGGTTTTCGATTATGCAAATGGGCCGACTGGCCGCGGTATTCGAACTTGCAAATCAGCTTGAGCACGTCGATGCCGCGTTTGCCGATCGTTACGAATTACGGCTCTACTCCAATCACGGTGGTGCGGTTCGCTCGTCGTCGGGCGTACAGATCTGGACGGAAGCGCCGCGTCTGCTCGATGCGAGCAGTGTCCAGGCGATGTTCGTGCTGGGTGGACAGGGGCGGGTGAGCGGCCTCGACGATCCCTTCATCGGCTGGCTGCAGCATACTCACCAGCGCGCACGCGTGGTCAAGGGCGACAGCGGCGGCGTTGAACTGCTGACCGGGATTCGTCTGAACCAGAAAGGTCCGGAAGCGGTGCCGCACGCAATGCAAGCGACGCTGGCCGATTGCGATGGGGCTGACTCGGCACCGTCCGGCGACGACGAAGGCATGTTCGCCGCCGCATTGTCGATCGTCGCGCGCGACGCAGGTTACGAAATCGCGCAGGAGATCGTTGCATGCATGATGCCCGGCGCGAACCGGAAGTTTGCGAGCGTTCTGTTCGGCGTGCAGGAAGCGCGAGCCAGTGAATTGATTCGTGCGGCGGCTCATCAACTCAGGAGCAATAGCGCGAACCGCATCTCGATAGCCAATGCCGCGCAGGCAGCGGCAATGAGCGAGCGGAATTTCCTGCGGCGCTTCAAGAACGAAATTGGCGTGACGCCGACCGAGTTCGTGCTGCGCGTGCGGCTCGAAAAGGCATGCTCCATGCTGGTCGAGACGGACTTGCCCGCCGACAAAGTCGCGCGGCGCGTTGGCCTTGGCAGCGGGGATCGGCTGGCCAAGCTGTTTCGCCAGCATCTCTCGATGTCCCCGACGGAGTATCGCGCGGCCGCTCGCGACCGAATGTTCGCGTCGACGGAAGGCTCGGACTGGCGGAACGGGACGTCGTCCCGATGAAATAGTCGCCCGGACGACGACCGGCGATGAGTGGCCGGTTTTAGTCCGGGCGCGGCGCATGTCCGATTTCAGACAGCCTCGTCGAAGTAGGTCCGGGTATTAGGATGAACCGTCTGGTCGGCGATGATTTCGTCGATGGTCGCCCACCGGTATGCGGTGTGCTGCGCATTCGGCAGCGACACAAGGTCGAACTTGCCGCGGAGCTTGTATCCCATCACGACATAATGCGTCGAGATGTCTGGCGCACCGCCAAAGTTGTCTTCATAGAGGTGGTCATAGATGCCGAGAAGTTCGGCATCGGCCCGTTCCAGACCGCTGCATCCGAGTTCGTCTTGCACGATGCGATTGAACGCATCATCGAGACGTTCATTCTTCCGGATTCGGCCACCCGGCACGAACCAGAAACCCTGCGCGGGACGATTGACACGGTGACCGAGCAGGTAGGCGCCGTTGCCGTTCGAGATGATCAGGTCGATCGCAACGAGCGGGGTTGCGTCGACGACGCGCAAGAAGGTGTCCAGCGGAAGCATGGCTCATCGGCTCCAGGAAATCTGCGAAGTGCACGGGCATCGTTCCGCACTCGAATGCAACCCGGCTACCGTAATGACGTGCCGGCTTTGCCGATGTTCGAACGGCGGATGTCCGTATGCATGCATCGCATGATGACCGCCCGAGGTCGCGCTCGTCGGCCAAAACACCGAAGCAATCCGCCAATCGCGCAAAGCCGATGGGGCGCGATGGTGCAATGTTCATCGAGAAGTGCGTGCGCGCGCATCGATACATTTTCATTCGGCCATGATCGTGGTCGGAGCCGCCATCTTGCTTCGCAACAATTGATTCGCAGTTAGTCTATCGTCTGGCCTTTCGAGGAGACGAGTTCACCCCGGAATTCTCCTCGGAATTTCGCCTGCGCGCCATCTGGCGCGCAGGCCTTTTTATTCATCACGGGTCGAACTCAACGTGCTGCGATTGTCGGTCGCCGTCGTTCGAATCGTGGAACCACAAGACGAAGCGTGTCGCCCGGCATCGCGAATCGTAAAGTAGTGCGAACAGTATCGCGAGACATACGTTCATCGTTCGAGAAGCCATGCGGACTGCCTTGGGCCCATCGCGCGTCTCGCTTCATCGCCTGAAAACAACCTGAAATCGTCCCGGCGTCGTCGCGTGTGTTGCTTTCGTGACGCGCGCGGGCCACGCGCGTTAGCGGTCGAAAACATACGGTAACCGGTTGGCGGAATCGGCGGAATGATTGTCATGTCGGGCATGCTGCATTGCAATACGCTAGCGGCATCGTAACGCGCATGGTTCGCTGCGCGAGATCTTGCCGATAACGGAGCATGGCCGATATGAACGTCGCTCTCATGATTGTCTCCAGGATCTGTTTCGTGTGGGTTCTGGTCTACCTCGTCTTCAGCACCGCGTCGGGACTTTGGGCCGGCGCGCGACATGGTCAAGGGCTATTGCTGCTTGAATTCCAGTCGCGTCGAGCTCGTGGCTCGCGTGAAGTCGCGCGAGCGCGAATCCTGAAAAGAATGGCACTGTCCGTGGTGTTTGCGCTTCCAGCAGGCATTGCGTCGCTCGTTGCGAGTGCGGTCATGTCGTAGACGATCGCATTCGCAGACAGGGTGCCGGGGGCTTGAATCCGGACCACTGTCGAAGCACGCGAGAAACCAAGGGCAAACGGCCGCTGCATCGCAGCGTTAGCGCGTTTCCATGAGCGCCGGAATGGCGGATCCAGGCTAGTCGGCTTCGCACGACGCCCTGTGGCTGCCTGTGGCCGAATACGCCGCATCGACGCTGGCCTGACAAGCGTCGGTGACCATTGGAACATGTCTCGATCCTGTAATCGTTATATGGTCTCCGCCGCATACCACTCGCTCGCAGCGTGACCGCTGCGTTTCCTCTTCCGTCGTCGTCCATTTCGCTGCAAGAGGCTAGTCGGAAACCGCCAGGATTTGGCCGATCAGGGAAATCCCGCAGGCTAATCCGACGACTGTTTGTTCGATTCGGCCAGCTTTTAAACGCCACTCGACGCCCTCGGTATGATGCGTCGCAATGGAGTCGAAAGGTCGAACAAGGACGGCAAAAAAGTTGATTGGACTAAATGTCCGTGAGCACGCTATGACGCACATGGTTGTCGATCATTCGAATGATGGAGCGGCAGCAGATGTTGGAGGGAAGCGGTCACGCAGGAATCGGAGTATCGGCGTTGTCATCTTCGATGGATTTTCATTGTTCGCGGCTGGAGCGGTGTTCGAGGTGTTCGAAGTGGCAAACGAACTCTATGCGCCGCGAGCGACCGGGCTTCCGCTCTACGACATTCGGTTCTATTCGTCGAAGGGCGGAAACATCGTCTGGTCGTCGGCCATCAGCGTGCGGACATCGGTATGCGACACGCGATCGGCGAATGCATTCGACGCGTTGTTCGTCGCAGGCGGAGAAGGTGCGCGGCGCGCCGCGCGTGACGCCCGAATGATCGACTGGTTGCGGATCGTGCTGCCGAAGACGGGCATGGTCGAGTCGATCGGTGAAGGCAGGATGTTGATCGATGCAGCACGAATGGGTTCGCATGCGACCGACGTGGTGCACGAGGTGCGAGACGGCTACGAGCCGGCGAGAGCCGCATTGGCGATCGTCGAGCGCGACCTGGGCGGTGATGCCGTGCGCGGGATCGCGGCGCGGCTCGCACTGAATGACGCGCTCGATCCGGCCGAGCAGGATGGTGACGCACGTAATGGCGTACCCGCCGACCGGATTCGGGCGGCGCAGATTTGGTTGCGAAAGAACTGTGAGCGAGCGATATCCGTCAGCGATGCAGTGCGTGTTGCAGCCATGAGTGAACGGAACTTCCTGCGTCATTTCAAGCAGGAAATCGGCATGACGCCGTCGGAATTCCTGCTGCAGGTTCGCCTGGAGCGCACGGTGCAGCTGTTGATGGAAACCGATTTGCCGATCGGCACGATCGCACGGCGATGCGGGTGGGGAAATGGTGATCGCCTGGCCAAGATTTTCCGGCGACACCTCGACGTGACGCCTTCGGAATACCGGTCCCGTGCACGCTCGAGCGAGACGGAACAGGAATTGTAGGTTCGGTCGGCCTGGAGAAGGACAGTGCGCATTCTTGTGGTTTTGCAAAACGAATTCATTGCCTGAGAGAATAGGAGTGCAGAACATGTCGTCGTCCATCGATGTAGTGAAAGGCGAAGCAGCGCAGGTCGGGTCGGACCGCGACATTCCAGCCGACGTGAAATTCCGCGTCGCGCCGGTCGTTCTCGCAGGCGGATCGGGATCGCGCCTGTGGCCCATGTCGCGCGAGCAGTATCCGAAGCAGCTGATCGGCGTACTGGGTGCGGATTCCTTGCTGCAGGCAACCGTGCAGCGCATGACGGGTTTTTCGATCGAAGAAGGTGGCGTATCGGCGCCCATCGTCGTGTGCGGCGAAGAGCACCGGTTCGTCACGGCGGAGCAGCTTCGGGCCAGCGGACTCGATGCCCGCATCATCGTCGAACCGACCCGGCGGGATACCGCGCCCGCGCTGACCCTTGCGGCTGCAGCTGCCTGTGCGGACGGGCAAGACGCGATCGTCGTCGCGATGCCGGCCGATCACGCTATTGCCGATACGGTCGCGTTTCATCGCGCGATCGAACTGGCGGTGGACCATGCGCGGCGCGGCGCGATCGCGACGCTTGGCGTGCCGCCGACTCGGCCTGATTCAGGTTTCGGTTACATCAAGATCGGCGAGGCGCTTGGCGGCGGCGCGCACCGGATCGAGCGGTTCGTCGAGAAGCCGGCTGCCGAACTCGCGGCACAGTACGTCGAGGCGGGTTCGTACTGGTGGAACAGCGGCATTTTCGTCGTGCGCGCGAGCGTCTGGCTCGATACGTTGCGCGCGCTTCAGCCTGACATGCACGCGGCCTGCATGACGGCACATGTGCAAGGCACCCACGACGGCCCGTTCTTCCGCCCGCATGACGATGCCTTTCGTCAGTCGCCGTCGGATTCGATCGATTACGCGGTGATGGAGCGGCTCGCGTCGGACGCGAGCACGGTGGACGGCGTGGTCGTGCCGCTCGATGCGGGCTGGTCCGATCTGGGCTCGTGGGATGCGGTCTGGGAAGCGCTCGACAAGGATGCGGATGGCAACGTCGGGCGCGGCAAGGTCGTGTTCGAAGGTGCGACATCGAGCTTCGTGCATTCGGAAGGGCGACTCGTCGCATGCGTGGGCATGACCAATGCCATCGTCGTCGAGACCGCCGACGCGGTGCTCGTGGCCGACCGCTCGCGCGTGCAGGACGTGAAGGGCCTGGTCAACCGGATCCGCGCGCAGCAGGCGCCGGAAGCCGACACGCACCGGAAGGTGCGACGCCCGTGGGGCTACTACGACTCGATCGACCACGGTGATCGCTTCCAGGTCAAACGCATCGTCGTGCATCCGGGTGGTCGCTTGTCGCTCCAGCTGCACCACCACCGCGCGGAGCACTGGATCGTCGTGCGCGGGACCGCACTCGTCACGCGGGGCGACGAGCAATTCATGCTCGGCGAAAACCAGTCGACCTTCATTCCGCTTGGCGTCACGCACCGGCTCGAGAACCCGGGCAAGTTGCCGCTCGAGCTCATCGAAGTGCAGTCGGGATCGTATCTCGGCGAGGACGACATCGTGCGGTTCGACGATACGTACGGGCGAGCGTGATGTTCCGGATCGCTTGTGATCGCTGGCGTCAGACGGGAGATTGAAATGTTCGGTCTACAAGGAATGATGGCTCGGCTCGTGGATATCGCATTGATCGTCGCCGGCTCGCTGCTTGCGTCGCACTTTCGATACCAGGCGGTTTCAGTAGGGCACGTCGACAGCGCGCTCGTCACATTCGCGATTGCGTTCACGCTGGTGCTGTTTCCGGTGTTCGGCGTGTACGAATCGTGGCGTGGCCGGTCGATGTTGAGGCTGAGCGGGAAGATCTCGCTCGCGTGGCTCGTCGTTCAGGCATGCGGCATCGTGTTGATGTTCTCGCTTCATCGCTCGGATGTGGTTTCCAGGCTGTGGTTCGTGTACTGGACGGCGATGACGGGTGGTGCGCTGATCGCATCGCGAATCGGCACGCACCTTTTTCTGCGCAGTGTTCGGTATGCAGGCATCAACTTGCGAAGTGTTGCGGTGGTCGGGCATGCACAGCACTGCCAGCAGGTAGTTCGGAACATCGAGGAGTCGCCGGCCAGCGGCTTTCGTCCGGCAGCCATATTCGATGTACGCCCGATCATCGCAAGTGCTTCGAATCGCGTGCCGGTATTCACGGAGCTCGATGAGTTCGCGCAGTTTGTTCGTGAGAACGGTGTCCGGGAAATCTGGCTTGCGCTGCCTTTGTCGGAGGAAGCGACCGTTCTGCGGTTCGTCAATGCGTTCGGCGACGATCTCGTGAATATCCGCTTTATTCCCGATGTGCGCAGCGTCGCGCTGTTCGACGGCGCGATGATCGACCTCATCGGTGCGCCAGCGATCAATCTCGTTGCGTCGCCTATGCCGCGCCATGCGATGTGGCAGAAGGAAGTGTTCGATCGCCTGTTCGCGGCAGTTGCGCTGGTGGCGCTGTTGCCGCTGATGGTGGTGATCGCCATCGCGGTGAAGTTGTCGTCGCGCGGGCCCGTGTTCTTCAAGCAATACCGCAAGGGTGCCGACGGACGCAAGTTCCAGATTCTCAAGTTCCGCACGATGCGCGTGCACGCCGAGCAGGCAGGCGTGGTTACGCAGGCGACGAAGAGCGACTCGCGCATCACACGGGTCGGACGTTTTCTCAGGCGGACCAGCCTCGACGAGTTGCCGCAGTTTCTTAACGTGCTGCGCGGCGAGATGTCGGTGGTCGGGCCGCGGCCTCATGCGATCGAGCACGATCGGCTTTATCAGAAAGTCGTCGATGGGTATATCCATCGTTATCGGATCAAGCCGGGTATTACTGGATGGGCCCAGGTGAACGGGTACCGCGGCGAAACCGATCGGCTCGAGAAGATGCAGAAGCGGGTCGAGTACGACCTCTATTACCTGCGGAACTGGTCGTTTGCGCTGGATATGCGGATCGTGCTGGCGACGGTGGCGAAGGGGTTGGTTAATGCGAACGCTTATTGAGCGGGTTTCGACGTCGTGATTTGTTGCATCTCTAAACATAAACCGGGGAAGACGAGATGAGGTGTATTTGGGATCGGCGCGATAGCAGGGCGGCCGCGTTCGGCCGTCATGGCGCGCGAATCGTGATCGGTGCAACGATGAGCGCTGTGCTTTCGGCGTGCGCCGTTGCACCGGGTATGCGCATGTCGTCGCAAGCAACATTGCCAGTGACTGGCGGCGACGAAAGCGCCTCCCAACAGGAACTTCATATTCCGATTACTGATATCAACATGGCGTTGATTCAGGAGATGCGCGAGGAGGGGCGGCGGACTGGCGAAACGCAGCTTAACGATCTGATAGGAAAACCGGAACCGTACACGCTCGGCGTGGGTGACGTGTTGCAGATCACTGTCTGGGATCACCCTGAACTTGCCGCTGCGCAGGGTGGGCAAACGTCGACGAACTCGCGGCCGTACGACCCGGTTCAGGGCTTTGTCATCGACGACAACGGCAACGTGCAGGTGCCGTATGCCGGCAACGTTCATGTGGTTGGCATGCGCATCGAACAAGCGCAACGTACTGTCCTGGCCGCACTGCAGCGGGTTTTTGTGAAGCCGCAGGTCACGGTGCGCGTCTCCTCGTTCCGTGCGAAGCAGATTTATGTCGACGGAGAAGTCCATACACCAGGCGTTGTGCCGGTCAATGATGTCCCGATGACGTTGAACGAGGCGATCAACCGAGCGGGTGGGTTCAGCCCCACGGCGGATCAGAGCCGGGTGGTTGTCGTGCGAAATGGTACGTCGTACCGGATCGATCTCACGCGGATGCTGGACCACAACGTGAATCCATCGAGAATTTTGCTGAGAAGCGGGGATCTGCTACGTATCGTTTCGCGCGAAGACAACGGTGTTTTCGTGATGGGCGAGGTCAACAAGCCAATTACGGCATTGCCGTTGAAGAACGGGCGACTCACGCTGAGCGATGCACTCTCGCAGGCTGGCAGTGTGAATAGCGCCAGTGCGGATGCAGCTCAGATGTACGTGATTCGCGGAGCATCGGAAGCAAAGCCTCAGGTTTTTCATCTCAATGCTCGTTCACCCGTCTCGATGGTACTAGCGAACCAGTTCGAGCTGCAGCCGAAGGATGTCGTGTATGTCGATGGCAACGCACTGGTGCGTGTCAGCCGTGTATTGAGCCTGCTGCTGCCCGCAATCAATGCAGGTCTGACTGGCGCGGTGTTGGCGAAATGATCAATAGCATCCTCGTCGTGTGCGAAGGGAACATCTGTCGAAGCCCGATGGCGCAGGCGCTGTTGGCTCGGGCATTGCCGTCGGCGCGAGTTAGATCAGCCGGATGTTCGGCGCTTGCAGGACGGCGCGCAGATCCACTGGCCGTTGAGCTGATGGCTGAACGCGGTATTGACCTCGGCGAACACATTGCCGTCGATCTTAATCTACAACACATGCGTTCGGCGGATCTAATTCTCACGATGACCCAGAGCCAGCGAAGAAGAATCGAAGCCGGCTATCCGTTTTCGAAGGGTCGAGTGTTTCGTATAGGTGAGTTTGAAAAGATCGATGTTATCGATCCGTACAGGCGAGGACGATCAGCTTTCGAATTGGCTCTGACTCAAATTGACCTGAGTATGAAGCGTTGGGTTGACAAAATGAATCGGATCAAGAGTTGACTATGGAATCCGTAAATAAATCTAGAATGTTCGATATGCAGGAAAGTGACGACGTTCACTTGTCCGACTATGTCGCTGTCGTCGCCGAGAACTGGAAACTCATTGCTGTGATCGCTGCGTTCGTGCTTTTACTTGGCACGGTCTACGCATTCGTCACGAAGCCGGCATATCGCGCGGATGTGATGATTCAGGTCGAAGATAGTGCGAACTCGGCGCAGAACGCCTTGGGCGATCTAGCCTCGATCTTCGACACGAAGCAGACCGCTGACGCAGAAATCGAACTGATTCGTTCACGCCTCGTGATCGGTCACACGGTGGACACGCTACATCTCGACATTTCGGCACAGCCACGTTACTTCCCAGTGATGGGTGCAATGCTGGCGCGCCTAGCCGGAAACAAGAAATTGGCTGCACCATGGTTCGGAATGACACGCTTCGCATGGGGTGGCGAGAAGATCGAAGTCACCCGTTTCGAGGTGCCGAAGGAACGCTATGACGCACAGTTTAAGCTGGTCGCCAGTGGCGGCAGTACCTATGAATTAATCAACCCGGAGGGCGATGTCGTCCTGAAGGGGACGGTCGGCCAGACGGCACGGGGCATGGATCGGTATGGCCAGGTGGAATTGACAGTCGCGCGCATTCTCGCCCGACCGGATACGGAATTCGTGCTCGGTCGCGCATCGACGCAAGCGACGATCAAGCGGCTACAAGAAGATCTTGTCATTGCGGAAAAAACCAAGCAATCGGGTGTGATCGGTGCGTCGCTGGATGGCACCGATAGTGCGCGGACGGCTGAGATTCTGAATACTATCGCGTCCACGTATGTGCAACAGAACATCGACCGGAAATCGGCCGAGGCAGAGCACACGCTTGCGTTCCTTGATCAACAATTGCCGCAGTTGCGCAAGAAGCTCGATCAATCCGAGGATAGATACAACGCGTTCCGCAACCAGAAGGGCACCGTCGATCTAACCGAAGAGAGTCGCCTATTGCTTCAACAAATCGTTGAGGGCAAGACCAAGCTCGCCGATTTGGAGCAGCAACGGGTCGAAATGGCGCAACGCTTCACGGGCGAGCACCCGGCCGTCGCTGCCTTGACAGCACAGATTGCGGCCCTCAACGCACAGCAGGATCGGTTAAACAAACGTGTGCTGACGTTGCCGGATACCGAGCAATCTGCATTGCGCTTGTTGCGCGATGTGCGTGTGAACACCGAGCTCTACACGAACTTGCTCGACAACGCACAGCAGTTGCGCATCATCAAGGCTGGTCAGGTCGGCAACGTTCGCGTCGTCGACTTTGCTGTAGCGGCCGACTATCCGGTAAAGCCGAATCGACCGATCGTCATCACGCTGGCTGGACTGCTAGGACTAGTCCTCGGCATGGTGACTGCGTTTGCTAAACATGCATTGTTCGGCGGGGTGAAGCACAGCAACGAGATCGAGAAAGCTATCGACTTACCGGTCTATGCAACGATTCCGCGCAGCCAAGCGCAAATCAATCTCCAGCAAGCAATGGATCGCGGCTTGCCCGGTCCTCATATATTGGCGTCGCACGAAACGGAAGACTTGGCTATCGAAGGCATTCGGAGTCTGCGAACAGCACTGCAGTTCGCATTGTTAGATGCTTCCAATAACGTGATCGTCATCACCGGCCCGCGTCCCGAAGTCGGAAAATCATTTGTTTCGGTGAACTTGGCGGCCGTGCTCGCGAGCGGCGGAACACGAGTATTACTGATCGATGCGGATATGCGGCGCGGTAACGTCCACTCGTATCTCGGGGTATCCAAGCAGCCCGGGCTATCAGACGTAATTACGGGATTTAATCTTGAAGATGCAATCCAGCGTGATGTCGTCACAGGTGTGGACCTACTCCCGAAGGGATCATTGCCGCCAAATCCGGCAGAACTGTTGCTGAATGGTCGGTTCAAGGCACTGCTCGACGAAGTATCCCAGCGCTACGATCTGGTCATTGTCGATACCCCGCCAGTGCTCGCGGTGACCGACTCGACCGTGATCGGCCGCCACGCCGGTGCCACGCTGCTTGTGGTAAGGCACGGCCAGCACCCCCGCGCGGAACTCATCGAATGCGCAAACCGTTTGCGCGGTGGTGGCGTGACGCTGAAGGGAGCATTGTTGACCGACGTGCCGCGACATCGATTCGGTTATGGAAGTTACTACTCCGGTTATTACGGATACGAAAGCGTTTCAGAGTGAATGAACGACATTACAGACTGAGTATGAGACATCGACACATGCGGCACGGCCAATTTGGAGTATCCAATCATGAATCGTAAAGTTGCATTGATTACCGGTGTGACGGGGCAGGACGGATCTTACCTCGCGGAGCTGTTGCTGAACAAAGGCTACGTAGTGCATGGCATTAAACGCCGCGCCTCATTGTTCAATACCGACCGGATCGACCATCTCTATCAAGACCCGCATGTGTCCGACCGGCGTTTCGTGCTGCACCATGGTGACCTGACCGATTCGACAAGTCTCGTGCGTATTATCCAGCGCGTACAGCCTGACGAGATTTATAACCTCGCCGCCCAGAGCCATGTGGCCGTTTCGTTCGAGGAGCCGGAATATACGGCGAATGCGGACGGTATCGGGGCACTGCGAATCCTTGAAGCGATTCGGATTCTCGGACTCGAGAAGAAGACGCGTTTTTACCAGGCCTCCACGTCGGAGCTTTACGGCCTCGTGCAGGAGATTCCTCAGAAGGAGACGACACCGTTCTACCCGCGTAGTCCGTATGCGGTAGCAAAGCTTTATGCGTACTGGATCACCGTGAACTATCGCGAAGCATACGGGATATATGCATGTAACGGTATTCTGTTTAATCACGAATCACCGGTTCGCGGCGAGACATTCGTCACGCGAAAGATCACGCGCGCGATTGCACGAATTGCCACGGGCCTACAGGAATGTCTCTATCTCGGCAACCTTTCGGCGCTGCGCGATTGGGGGCATGCACGCGACTACGTGGAAATGCAGTGGCTGATGCTGCAACAGGAAGTGGCCGAAGACTTCGTAATTGCAACTGGCATACAGTACAGCGTTCGTGATTTTGTGCAGCGTGCTGCGGTCGAATTGGGTATTACTGTGCGGTTTGAAGGTTCTGGAGTCGATGAGATTGGTATTGTTGAAAAAGTCGAAGGTGCGGAAGCGAAGGTGAAACCCGGGGCCGTAATTGTACGGGTCGATCCGCGTTATTTTCGCCCGACCGAAGTTGAGACGTTGCTCGGAGATCCTACGAGGGCACACGAGAAGCTACGCTGGAAGCCGGCAACCTCATTTGAATCACTAGTCAGTGAAATGGTGCGATCGGACTATCAGGCGGCCAAACGTGATGCCTTAGTGACACTCGCCGGCTTCAAGACGTTCGAATACAACGAGTGAATGCCTCAAGCTACAGTAGACAATTAGGAGCGCGAAAATGAAGATCTTTGTTGCGGGGCACATGGGCATGGCTGGATCAGCAATAGTCCGAGCGCTGAAAAATGTGGCGACTGTCGAGCTAGTTACTCGCCGGCGCGGCGAACTGGACTTGACTCGCCAGGCGGCCGTCGAGGATTTCTTCCGCGATAATACGATTGATCTTGTCATTCTTGCGGCGGCCAGGGTCGGCGGTATTCTGGCGAATGACACATACCCTGCTGACTTCCTGTATGAAAACCTGATGATCGAGGCCAACGTAATATCTGCCGCACATTCAGCAGGTGTACAGCGACTCATTTTTCTCGGCTCGTCGTGTATATATCCACGAGCATGTCCTCAGCCGATCGTGGAGGACTACCTCCTAACGGGAGAACTGGAAAAAACTAACGATGCATACGCGATCGCGAAAATTGCGGGGGTCAAGCTCTGCGAATCCTATAACAGGCAGTTCGGGCGAAGCTACGTTTCGTTGATGCCTACGAATCTTTATGGCCCGAACGATAACTATGATTTAAAAACCAGCCATGTTCTTCCCGCACTACTGAGAAAGGCACATGAGGCTAAAATTAGGTCCTCACCGGCCTTCCGTGTATGGGGAACTGGAAAAGTCCGCCGCGAATTTTTGCACGTTGATGATCTTGCTCGTGCGGTGAACTTCGTTATCGAGAAGAATGTCCTGTCTGGTATCTATAACGTCGGATGCGGTGAAGATATAACAATTCGTGAATTGGCCGATTTGGTATCTGAGGCAGTAGGATTCGAAGGAGCGATCGAATTCGATACGGACAAACCAGACGGGACTCAGCAGAAGCTTCTTGATATCAGAAAAATTAGAGAGTTGGGGTGGGAGCCAAAGATCGGCCTCACGCAAGGTCTCGAAATGACGTACCAGGATTTCCTTATGTCCGGTGCAGGGTAGCCCTCATTGAGCGTTAATCCGGGTTATTGGTCGGAAGATTCGCTCGTCTGATCATGCGTGAAACTGATAATATCGTCGACGAGAAATGGAAGGCACAATAACTCGATCCGGGATACTCCGCTATTTTTTCAATACCTCGTGGCTCCTTGTCGAACAGCTTCTGCGTCTCGGCTCGGGGATCTTCGTCGGAGCCTATGTTGCAAGATATCTGGGACCTGGTCAATTCGGCTTCTTGAGTTACGTATTGGCCATCGTGTCGGTCCTCTCCGTATTTGCAAAATTGGGCATTGACAACATAGCGGTGAGAAATCTAGTGAGCCATCGCGCCGAGGAGTCGGCGTATCTCGGCTCGATGTTCTGGATGAAGTGCTTGGCGGGCATATTTTGCCTGTCTGTTGTTCTGCTAGTACTTCCTTTTTGCTCGGAGCAGTGTCATGTCACATCTTCGGTAGCCATCCTGTCGGTGGGCCTGATTTTTCAGGCATTCGAAGTGATGGACTTTTATTTTCAGTCGATTGTGCAGGCCAGGTATGTCGTAGTTTGCAAAGTAGTTCAAATAATTATTTCATCCGGCATAAAAATAACTCTGATTTTGATTGGCGCAAAACTGGACTGGTTTGTTTATGTAACCTTGGTCGACCAGGTCACACTCGGCATTGCATATTGGATTATGGCAAGGCATGTCGGAAAGACCAGATTGTTCGGTTCTGGATCGGTGCGCATGGCACTATCAATGTTGAGGCAATCCTGGCCACTGGCTATATCTGGATTGGGTATTGTTGCATACATGCGGCTAGATCAGATTATGCTTCAATCGATGCTCGGCGACGCCGCCGTCGGTCAGTATTCGGCTGCCCTAAGGCTTTCGGAGGCCACGTATGTCATTCCGACGATCATCTGTTCATCGTTGTATCCAGCATTAATAAAATCAAAATCAGAAAATCCCGCTGTCTATAAAATCAGAACGGCATTGCTTTTCGAGGTCTTGGTTCTAATTGCATACGGGCTTGCAATTCCTTCGATTTTCTTTTCCGGGTTCGTTCTGCATCTCCTGTTTGGTTCAAGTTATTCGTCAAGTGGGCGTATTCTCTCAGTGCACATCTGGACGAGTGTCTTCGTTTTTCTCGGTGTCGCGGGTGGGCGATGGATGGTAGCAGCCGGAATATATAGGTTGACAATGTACAGAGTGTTCACAGGCGTGGCATGTAACGCGCTGCTCAATTTAATGCTAATACCGCGCCTTGGAATTCTTGGTGCTGCCATAGCGTCGTTGATTTCGCAGGCTCTTACGTCTGTAGCGATGAACGCAATCCACCAGAGCACCAGAGAGTGCTTTTATTTGCAGCTAAGGGCGATTTTTATGCCGGGCTACGAACTGGTAAGAACATTTCGCAATGCGGGTCGCGGTGGATCAAGCAGCTTAATGAACAGGTAATTAAAATGACAATTGATCATCGATGGAACGAACTTGGCTCGACTCTGAAGAAACTCTGCGCTACCGGGAATATAAGGTATACGCCGAATGTGGGGAATGCGGGCGACGGATTGATTGCTAGTGCCGCATTGAAATTGTTTGGAGATCTCGGGATTCGTAGAAATCTTGAAATCGGCGGAAATGTCCAGAAAGGTGACGTTTTCATTTATGGAGGCGGTGGAGGATTGCTGCCTTTATATACCCCCGCCCGGGTGGCAGTTGAGAAAGCGCTAAGGGTAGGTGTTTCGGCATTTGTTTTACTACCCCATACGGTTCGCGGCCATGAAGATTTGTTTGCACGAATGGACGACCGGTTTCACATTTTTTGCCGAGAAAAGATTAGTTTTTCCTATCTTCAAGAAATTAGATGCAAAGCAAATGTCTATTTGTCACATGATCTCGCGCTCTCGTTGGTTCCAAATACAAATCCGTACGACATTGACGGGATATGGTCTGCATTGAGTATGGGAAGCCGACCACGCAAACTGTATGCATATCTTAAATGGTGCCGCCGTATAGAGCGTATCAGGCCTGAATCAGATGGAATTTTACGGCTGATGAGAACGGACGTTGAATCTCAATTTGAACAGCACGAACGTATGTCTATCGATCTCTCTGCAATGCACAGTTCGACGTATGAGATTCCGGCCGAGGCCGATTTGGTGACAAAAGGTTTCTTCCGTGTACTGTCACGCGCCGATCATGTTATTAGCGATCGATTGCACGTCTGTATTGGAGCGACATTGCTAGGGAAGAAAGTAACAATGTTAGATAACTCATATGGAAAGAATAGTTCGATTTATGAGCATTCACTAAAGGATTTATTTAAAAATGTGACATTGGCCTAAAAATAAGGCTAACTTTCGAAGTGAGTGAAGCCACGATATATGGATAATTGCATGATATGGTCAATTATCGTTTGTTCTTTTAACGGTGAATTCCGCATCGCAGAAGCGCTGAAAAGTATGTTTTCTGCTATTTCTGATTATAATCCAGATCAATGCGAGATAATTCTGGTCGATAATCGATCGACTGATAGGACGGCGGCGATTGCAACTTCGATTTCGCAATCGTTTCCGCGCATATCGTTTTCAATAATAAAAGAACCAATTCCAGGGTTGATATATGCTCGGGTCGCCGGAATGCGGGCAGCTCGAGGGAAGTATGTTTCCTATCTCGACGATGATAATCATCCAGATCTAGACTATCTCGAGACTGCGGAGAGAGTTTTTTCGCTGAATACCGATGTCGGAATTTTTGGTTGCTCGACGAGACTGCCGACAAACGTAGTATTCCCGCTTGACTTGGATGTATATCAAAGATCTTACGCCGTCGGCGCACTTCCGTTCAGCACTGGGATCCTGCCTCGGGGAAATGCAGTTTGGGGCGCCGGTATGGCAATAAGAAGAGCTGCGTTGGTGGATATCTTGAAATCAGAATATCAACCGTTACTGACCGGAAGATCCGGCGGTATGCAACTTGCCGGTGACGACTCCGAGCTCGCCTATGCGATTGAGCTAAGAGGTTGGCGGGTTTGGTATGAACGTAAGGCGCTTGTGGTTCATGCCATTGATACAAAGCGGATGACTGTAGAAAATCTACGGAGAATGTACGAAGGCTTCGGCGCAAGCGCACTGTTTCTGGAGATTTACCGGTCGGCGATTCGTCAGGGTACGCCGCCCTCATTTTTTGTAATAACAAGAGCCTTGGCAAAAAATGTCGTGTCCGATGTTATATCGATCGCGAAAAGTTTGGGATATGTCGTAACTCGCCAGCGCCCGAGGTGGGAACTCGCTTTGACGCTTGCATATACGAGAGCCAAATGGACGGCATACGGATCCAGTCCGGAAAGGAGGCGGCAGCAGTTGAGGAATATTTATTATTTGCTGAGAAGTTGAGCGGGATATAAATTAGAGCGTAGGAGGTGTTGGCTGAGGATTTTTGATTTCTAAATATATCATGGAAAAGCTAATTCTTATACTCATATGCTTCATTCCTTTTTATACGATAGGTTATTTTCTTAATGGTACATATATAAATGTAACTTATTTGCTTCTGCTCGGTGTCGCGTTTTTGGGGGGGCTGAAATTTCTTCTAAAGCGAGGTTTCTTTTCGGCATTTCCATTGAAATCGTACGCTTTTTTAGTAACGTTTTTCATCTCGGTTGCTTTCGGTTTGGTGCTGAACCCATTTGGACCTCAGTCGATGGTAAAGGGGGTAATTCAGTTCTTCGGTATTTTGACTGCGCTAACCGTTAGCGCCGTTATTTCATCGGAGATTGCAAATCACCCGCGTTTGCTATTTCGGGTGCTTACAGTGGCGCGCCATACTTTTGTCATTTTCTCAGTGGTCGCGCTTCTTCAATTTATTCTTTGGAACCTAACCCGATCCAATGAATTCCTTTCGTTTGATTTGCTTAATGTGATGGAAGGGGGGCAGATTTGGCGTGGAGGTGGAATGATTGGACCATTATACCGCGCAAACTCATGGGCATCCGAACCGGCACACTTCAGCAGATATTTGGGCTTTATGCTGAGTTTCGCATTGGTTCGAATGGGGTTGCTTGGGCGGCGCTATAAGCTTGCTTTGGTCAGGGTGTTTCCACTTTGGGCTGCGCTTGTCATATTCACCGCATACTTTACCGCAATATCTGTTCTAGGGTTGGTTCAATTCGCTATTACAGTCGTGCTGCTGATCGTAGTGGTGCGCGGGGTGCGGATTAGAACAGCCATAAGCGGAACTATTGTATTGATTACTTCCGTTTTTGCGTTGGTGACCACTGCGGTGATCGCGGGGCCCGCGTTTAAGGACAAACTTGCAACCGTAGCGTTGGTGTGGAATTCTGACGAGAATGTGGGGAACAAGGTTGAAACGGAGCAAATTAGCGCATTGGCGGTGAATTCGAATCTGGTAGTGGCTATGGCGAACGTCAAGCAGGACCCGGTGCTCGGAGGAGGCATGGGTTCTCACGCGTTCGCCTATGAGAAGTTTGCTCCTGGCTACGTGTTTTCTACGCCGATTTTGTATCGACTAAATGCTGATGACGCGGCTGGATTAGCCGCTCGGTTGATCTCTGAAACGGGCATTGTCGGTTTAGTTGGTTTTATAGGATTTTTTATCACCGTTGCATGGTCTGCAAGAAGGGCTGCTTTCATACGTTTAAAGCTCGAAAAAGCAGAGACTCTGTTCTTGTGCCGATTGTGCTTTGTTGTTTCGTTTCTCAGTGTATTTGCAATGTATCTATTTCGGGCAGGTCAATATTTCGACCCGCTATTATATTCATTGTTGGGTGTCGTTGCCTCTATTAGAAGGCCTAGAATAATATAAATGTATAAATATTAATTTATTGAGTTTCGTAGTTGGGTTATGAGGAGTTAAAGAATGGGAAATAACATAATCGTGACGGTGGTGATCGCGACATTCAATTGCGAAAGCACCATAAGGAACGCAATCGAGAGTGTTGTTACTCAATCGGCAAATGAAATAGAATTGGTAATTGTGGATGGAAATTCAACCGATCAAACTATAAGTATCATAGAAGAATACAGTGACCACATCTCAGCATTTGTATCTGAGAATGACAACGGAATATATGATGCGTGGAATAAGGGCGTGCGGCTAGGTTCCGGAAGCTGGTTCAGCTTTATCGGCGCGGACGATGTGCTGTATCCTGATGCGATGCAGAATTATATTGATTATGTCAACTCGAGCTGCCCGAAAGATGCATTGGTAGTGTCGTCAAGAGTTAATTTGGTAACCGCGTCTGGTAACAGTAGGACTATTGGAGAGGCCTGGAATTGGGCGAAATTCAGAAGAATTATGAATATCGCGCATGTTGGGGCGCTTCATAAGCGTCAGTTGTTCGACCATTACGGATTGTTTGATAGTTCCTATCGAATATGTGGCGATTATGAGTTATTGCTGAGGCCTCGCGGTGATCTAAACGCATCCTACATGCCGGAAATAACTGCGATTGTGTCGGATGGAGGAACTAGTAGAGCCGCTGGAGGTCGCATTTTCGACGAAACATTCAAGGCCAAGGTTACGGCCGGTGGGAGAAGTTCTGTGAATGCGTATTTTGAAAAAAAAATCGCGCATGCTAAATGGGCTTTGAAGAACATAGTGCGTGGAAGTAACCGGAAATGATCCCGGAGTCTTCGGTAGATTTTTATAATATTTTCTGAAACTTTACCAACCTTTGCTGAACTTGAGATGAGTGATTCAACTATTCTTGTTAATATGATCAGCTTGTTCCAAGGCGGTCCGAAGACGGTCGGTTTTGGCGTGATAGCTGGTCTCGATGTTAATTCCATACCAAAACGCCACTTCATATTTATCTTGCCAAGGGGGGTGGGGTTTGAGGGGTTTATTCGCGACAAGCATTCGACGGAAAATATAGAATATATATTTGTTGGATATCCTACGAAGCGCTTTCGATTTATTGTTAAGTTATTCATTGATCACGTATACACTCCATACGTATTTTATCGAAAAAAATCCAGCCTGCTTTTCATGACAGCAAATTTTGCCAGTTTCCTAGTTCCGGGAAGAAGGCAGATTGTGCTTCAACATAATCCTTTCTACCTTGAGGAGAGATCGGAATTTATGGAGATTAGTTGGAGGAGTGCATTAAGGCTAAAACTCGAGAAAGCGCTATTTCGTGCTACGACGCTGAAAGGCGCTAGATATATTGTTCAGCTCGACTGTATCAAGAAAAGGCTTGCTTCGAGGTTTCGAGTTAAAAATACTAATATCAAAGTTGTGACCATGGTGCCGCTACCGTCATCAATTGAGACAGATGAAGTCGAGCAGACCAAGTCTCATATACTGTCGTACATTGAGGCAGAGGGCGGGACATTGAATCTTTTTTTCCCCGCTAGGCTACACCCAAACAAGAATCATGAGATTTTGCTACCGCTTGCTGAGCATTTTAAAAAACAGGGCCTCGAGATAAGATTCTTCGTTACTTTGGAGCAGGATTGCTCTTTTTTAAAAAAAGTAAAAGAACGTGGTCTTGATGGGGGAATCAAAAATCTCGGCTACGTCAATCACACAGTTGTTGGTGAGGTTTACTCACTCTTTGATGGCATGTTTTTTCCAACATACTCGGAAAGTTATGGCCTTCCTTATGTCGAGGCGATGAAGGCAGGAGTTCCAATTATAACTGCAGATTACGACTTCTCGAGAGAGGTGTGTGGTGATGCTGCTATTTATTTCAAGCAGAACGATTTGAATTCTGCAATCGGTTGTATCGAAAGATTGTGTGATCCTTCGGTAAGGGAGTTGCTGATCTCAGAAGCCGTTAGCCGTGGAGAAAAATTTTCTCATGATTGGGTGAAAGTGGTTCAATCTATTTTTGAAAAAGGCGATCAATGAGAATAATGTTAAATGCCCTCATTCTTGGGGAAAGGCCAACGGGCTATACTACGGTTATTCGGGAATATTTGACTGCGTTTAGTAAACGGTATCGTACGGAGCGGACCAATATAATTATTTATGTTTTGATTCAAAAATGTGCAGTTAGAAATATTGATCCGATGGGGAGTCTGGCTGCAGAGGGGATGGTAAAATTTATCACGATCTGTAATCTTAAGACTAGCGTGCGGGTTGTATTTGAGCAGTTTGCTGTAAACTATCACGCTTTGCGCTTGAAATGTGATTGCATCCATAGTCCCGCGACGCTCGGAATTGTGTTCCCGGTGCGACCGCAGTTATTGTTTTTCCACGCGTCAACGACGTTCATGCTCCCGAGGAAAATGCATGGCCGCGGTTGGCTTGCGACGAAAATGTCGAACTGGATAATTAAATGTTCAGCGAATTCTGCACGCGAGGTTGCCGTAACAACTTACACCACTGGCCGAGAGCTGCAAGAATTCCTGGGACGGGCGATTCCTTTTACCACGATCGGCAATGGGGTTCAAAATCTTAGGTTGAGTAACGGCGATGTTGGTGTTAGAGATGAGATCAAGCAGATTCCCAAGGTAAAGTTCCTACTGTACGTATCGAGTTTCTATCGTCTGAAAAATCAACGAATCTTGATTGAGGCAGCGGCCGAATTACCTGGGTATCGAGTGGTATTGGCAGGTGGGCCTGCGCAACCCGATTATTATTCGGAATGTGAGAAACTGGTGAGGGATGCGGGAGGGGATGTAAAGATAGTGTCGTCTGTAAATAATGAAGAGTTAGCTTATCTTTATAGAAACTGCGATATATACGTCTGTCCGTCGCAGTTCGAGGGATTTGCATTGACTCCGCTGGAAGCTCTTCAGTTCAATAAACCGATATTGCTAGCGGAAACCGACGTTCTGCGGGAAGTTTACGGGCAAGGATTCAGGTATTTTGATCAAAATTCAGTGGAATCACTGGTTTCGTGTGTGAATTCGGTGAGTGAACAATATAGAAAATTTTGCGAGAATAATGGAATATTGAAGCAATACGACTGGGGCGAATTTGCAAAAAAGAATTTCGATTTGTATAGGAAAATTTTGTCTTGAAGATCGCATTATATAGCGAAAATTTCGTTTCATATTAGATACTTGATTGAGTTGAATGTTTGATTTCCAATAGAGTGGCGTGGAAGTATCAACTTTCACCATGGGTTCCGATATATTGATCTTGTGGTCTTCTGATCAATTTGATTTTTCGGAGTTCCGATTGTGGTGTTCGTTCCAAGCGCTCGGGTGGTGTGGCCGAATTGATTATTCGGTGAGGCTGACAACATGGGCATCTCAATGTTGGTGAGTTGCTTCTCTAGTGGGGTTGGCGGATATGTCGGAGAAAGAGAGGATGGTCGCATCTGAGAGTCCTCTTCTCCTGCGACGGGTTTATCGTATAAGTCGCCGGGTAGTGATGAAGATCCGAGCAGTCTTAGCTCGTTGGCATCGCCTGGAACGGTGTTGGGATATCGTTTTGATCGAGAATTTGCCGACCGATTGGTGTTTCGACGCACATTTCTAGCTTGGGAGAGATTTCTTGAACTTCGCATTTCACTGAACGAGGATGTCGATCGCTCACGATCGGCACTTGCAGTCACCGGAAGTGCGGTGAATATAGTTAGCAATGCGATCATCACATGTTTTTTCATGGTCAAGTCTGCCTGTGCGTTCAAATTGATCAGGTAGTGTAGTTTACTACATAAAAGATCCGGGGCATATAGGATTGCTTGGAGAGGTAGAATTTTTACAACGAATATTGGTTAAATTTCGAGTTGATGAATTGCTATGAGTAAATATATCGTCACGTTAAAAAGAATATTCCCAATATCGAATTATTATTTGCTGTCAAGGAGATCGTTCTCTTTCAGGGTGCTGATTGTTTTTATCGTGGCGTTGTTCGGCGGAGGGAGGGTTCTGAGGTCGGAGGGAAATGATAAGGTTGCAGTTTTTCACGACGCACCCGATCGTGTAAGGAAAATAGAGATTGACGTGTCTTCTCCCTATTCGCAATCTGGTGGAAACGATATCGAAATTATTCAAAGCTATCTATCCGGCGCTTCGTGGGAAGCGCCTATCCCGAGTTACACATGGGATAAACTAAAAGCGATTGGGGTGAAAAGTGTGCGACTCATTAATGTTGAAAATCCCAATGCGATCTCGATCGATGCCAGTGGAAGCGTGTCTGGAATTAATTTCGAATCGTTGGGTTTGAGTTTGGCGGATTGCAGAAGGTATGATTTGAATCCGCATATTGTTGTTGGTCAGAGGTTGCAGAAAAGTACGGCTTTTCGTACGCCCGATGGCTTGCTTTATGGAATTTCAAATGCTGACGCGTATGGGAAATATGCATACTCGTTAATTAAATTTGTCGCTGTTGATCGAGGATTTAACAGGGCCATTTTCGAAGTGTCGAATGAACCTGATACGAATGGTGCGCCGTGGTTAATGGCTGGAAAGCAGTCAGCTGGATCTGAGTTAATGTATCGAGCTTATTTTGAGCTATATGAGATTTGGGCAAGGGCGGCGGAAAAATTTAGACTCGATTTTCCGGATACTCATATTAAGATTGGTGGGCCAGCAATTACACCATATACATTAGTGAGAGATCGATTGGACTGGGCTGGGGCATTTGTCGGGGATGTCGCGTCAAAGAAAATACCACTTGATTTTTTTTCATTTCATGTTTATGGGGATCAAGACGCTTTAAGCGGGTCGCTGAAATTTGGGCCGTATCCTTCTTTCGCAGAACGAGTTTCGCATTACAGAAAGATATTAAAAAGAAACGGGCTTGAGCACGTGCCACTGGCGGTTACGGAATGGGGGCCAAGTGCCTCAACAGATGAAACTGCGCATGGAATTGTAAACGGTAATGAGATCGGGGCTGCCTGGTCAGCAAGATTTGTCCAGGATATGCTGGACAATCGCATATCAAGTGCGATGCTTTTGATTTTGAGGGATCATGAGTTTAAAGGCGGGGGGGGTGACAATTGGGGGTGGCCTGCCTTTTTGCTTGCGGATGGTGTTACTCCGAAGCCGGTCTATAACTTCGCGTTGATGCTGAAAAGAATGGCGCCTGTCCGGGTGGAAGTCGTTGGGTCAGATAATGTCGTGCCGGTGTTGGCGAGCAAAGATAATTCAAAAATTACTGCGATTTTGGCAAACGGGGATTGGAGTGATTCCCTATCAAAGGACAGGGCTAGTGTGCAAACTATGAGTATAGTACTTGAAAACATTCCTTTTAAGGCGAGGCGAATAAAAATCGAAAGATATCTGATTGATGGAAGGCATTCCAATGCGTTTTTTTCGAGGAAAAACTTTGGGCGCGTGGGTCCGGGAACTGGCGAGCTTGAGCGTATTGATGAAAGTGTTGTCCCGATCTCTGGCGGGTCGGCGGTGCTGCCCAGCGTAGCAGTATTACCGTCGGCTGTTTTTTTTTACGAAATGACGCCAATAAATTAACTCATCGATTTAAGGCGGGGGCCGTGTGGCAAAGCGCATGAGCTGGACGTTGTGGTGAACGTTGAAGCAAAGTGCAGTGTGACCTGCCTGATTTCTTCGGACTATTTCAATCTTGGAGAACGGCCTGGGTTGCGTCAATTGGACAATAACGCTGCTTGAGCTCGTGGGCCGCCAGGTACGCCAAACTTGGATGCGGCCGCACGGCGTTGTAATGACGCGGCCACTGTTCGATCTCGACCGTCGCTTCGGCGCGCGTCCGAAACCATTCCAGGCTCAGGCACTCGTCGCGGAATTCTCCATTGAAGCTCTCGTCCGCACCATTTTGCCAAGGCTTGCCGGAATCGCTGAGCACCATTTCCAGCCCGCTATCCGCTGCCCACTTCAGGATATCGCGTGACACGAACTCCGGACCATTGTCTGAACGAAGGTAGCGTGGCGCACCGTGAACGCTGACCAGCTTCGACAGAATCTCGATGACCCGCACGGAGCGGATCGATCCCGCAACATCGATGGTCAGGTACTCATGCGTGTGTTCATCGATCACCGTCAGACACTTCAGTTGCTGACTGTTCGCGCATGCGTCGAATACGAAGTCATACACCCAGACATGTCGTACTGCTATCGCCGGCTGGGGCCGCGGGCGACGGACCGACACACGTCTACGCGGACGCTTGCGAGGCACCCGCAGCCCTGCAAGACGCCAAAGCCGCCATGCGCGATCCGCGCTCATCGGACGGCCTTGTCGCTCCAGAAAGATCTGAATTCGCCGGTACCCATAACGTGGATACTGCGCCGACAGAATGCTCATCGCCGCCAGCACCGGCGCATCCGCACTGCGAGCTTCGATTCGTCATGTAGCGCCGATCGCGCCACCAACGTCAGCGCACACGCACGTCTGTCCGACAGGCCTCGTGCTTTCGCGTAAGTTGATCCGCTTTAGGAATCTTGGACCGATCTGAGAGCGAGGTTTGCGGAAAAATTCGCCCTGAGCCTGGAGGTAGTTTGTAATGAAACGGAAGCGCTTTTCGATCGAACAGCTTGTGGCGGTGCTGAAGCAATCCGAGCTAGGCGTTCCGGTGGCCGATGTAATCCGGCCGGCCGGTATTTCGGAACAGACCTTCTATCGGTGGAAGAAGCAATATGCCGGGATGCAGTCGGATCAGGTGCGCAAACTTAAGCAATTGCAGGAAGAGAACGCGTGGCCGAAGAAGCTGGCCGCCGAACTGAGCCTGGACAGGGCCATTCTGCAAGACGTTGCATCAAAAAAGTGGCCAGGGCCGCGCTGAGAAGAGACGTGATGGATTACATGGTGAGCTACTACGGATTGACGATGAGGCGGGCCTGTCGGCTCGTGAAGCAGCCGCGCAGTGTTTAGTACTACAGTAGTATCAAGGATCCACGTCCGGAGCTGCGGCCCCGTATGCGCGAGATCGCCTATGCGTGTGTGCTACGGGTATCGATGTCTTCATGTACTGCCACGCCGGGAAGGCTTGCGGTTGGGCCGGAACCAGGCGTACCGGCTGTATTGCGAAGAGCAGCTGCAGTTACGCTCGAAGTTGCCGAAGCGACGAAAGATGGTGGTGACGCGGGTGGCGAAGATCGTGCCGGCAAAACCAAACGACGCTCGGAGTATGGATTTTTCTATGGTCCACCCGCAAACCGCAAGCGCAGACTGGTGGCGATAGACGACTCGCGTTTATCTATCCGGCCTATAGCGATCCGAACGAATCCGGATCTGGCCTGCATGATGAGGTCGCACGCTTCCGTCCCAATTAGTGGCGCGGCATGATGTCTGCCGGAAGTCCAGACGGGTTTGGGGAAGCGACGGATGGTTGTTTGCGCCATGCTGATTGGCTACGCGAGCTGCGGTAAAACATTGCGTCAAGGGTAACGATCGGTCTGGTATGCCTCAGGCGTGATGGTGCAGGTTAAACTCCGCGCCGCTTCGCATGACAGCCCATGCAATGCGGACTAGTTTGTTTGCCAGAGCGCAGACCGCAATGTGCGCATGCCGGCGTTCGGCCAGTTGGATTAGCCAGTGCTGGATTGGATCGTCGGGATGCTTGTCTTTCCATACCCATAGCGCGCGGGCGCCCTGCACGAACAAGCGGCGTAGATAACTGTTTCCCCCTCTTTGTAATACCGAGCAAACGTGGCTTGCCGCCGGTCGTATGCTGTTGTGGCACCAGCCCTACCCAGTCGGCCCTGAACAATTCACTTTTCCTTGCGGATGAGTTCATGCCGCCGACAGCGCAGCGGTTGTGACGCTGAGCAA